>CAYWWF010000007.1:0-11481 GCA_964461745.1 uncultured Oscillospiraceae bacterium
TAAACACCGCTAGACTTTTTTTTACAGTTTGTGATATAATATCTATATTGTTGGATGGATTGTGTATGAATTACCGCTTGACAAGATCACATCGAAAAACCATGGCCATTTACATAACCTGCAGTGGCCTAGTTCACGTACGTGCGCCCTGGACAACACCACTGACCGAATTGGACGCTTTTCTGTGCGCGAAAGAGGCCTGGATCCAAAAGCATCTGGCCGCAATTCGGGCCCGAACCGCTGAAAGTGCGCGTTATTCCGTTCAATACGGCGGTCTCGTTCCGTTTCGTGGGCAACTCTTCCCCCTGGTGGCGCGCCCCGGGAAAGACAGCTTCGATGGGGAAACCTTTTATCTACAGCCAGGCCTCTCCGAAGCGCAGCGCCGCGCGCATTTGATCGCGCTTTATCGGCGCCTGGCCCGAGACATCCTGCTGCCGAAAGTGGAGCAATACGCCGACCTGCTTAAAGTAACGCCCGCCGCGGTGACCATCACCAGCGCCAAAACCCGCTGGGGCTCTTGTTCGTCCACGCACCGCGTCAACTTCTCTTGGCGGTTGGCGCTTGTTGACGACGCCTCAATGGACTACGTGGTTGCACACGAGCTCGCGCACATACGAGAACACAACCATTCGAAACGCTTCTGGTCGGTCTTGGCTTCCGTCATGCCGGACCATTGGCAAAGAAAAGCGGAGCTCGCGGCCTGGCGCGAACGTCTCCTGTTCTGGGACGACTAATCCCCCACGTATTTTGACCCTAGGGTGAACCAGGGGTTCAAAGCAATACATAAACGCAGAGTCACAACAAAGGGGAAAATGAGATGAAGACGCTGATCCTGTATTACTCCCTGTCGGGCAAGACCCGCGCACTGGCCCGACGAAAGGCGGAACAGTTGGGCGCGGAGCTGATTGAGATTCAGGAAACCAGAAAGCGAAGTATGCTGAGTGCATTTACCTCCGGTGCCTATCACGCTTTGCGTTCACGACCGGTTCCAATACGACCACTCGACGTGGACATGGACGCGTTCGAAAAGATCATTCTTTTAGCGCCGATTTGGGCCGGTTATCCAGCCCCGGCGCTGTTGAGCGTGTTCCCCCTTTTGCCGAAGGGCAAAGACGTAGAACTCGTTCTGACTTCAAGCAGCGGCAACTCGCAACGCAGCGCGGAGAAAACCCAAAGACAGGTTGAAGAAGCCGGCTGTCGTGTCGCGGACTACACAGACATCAATACGAAAAAGCTCATGCGTCAGTAGGCGCAATATTCTTTCGTACAGGTTTGTTTTATATACATCATGACGTACACGATCGAATTTACATCTTCTTTGCGGAAAGGAACGGTTGCTCATGCGTTCGACCAAGCGAAATAGCAAAAGAGTGCTGTCTATCTTCCTGGTGGTCATCCTGATCATCGGGCTTTTGCCACTCAGCGTCTTAGCTGATAGCTTTGTCTTTGGCACCACGTCGGAGTCCGACTACATCTATTATTACAACAACATCAAGCAGTCTCCGACCACCCAGGCACTCAAGACCATAAACGTCGGCGGTGGACAGGTGGAACTCCTCAAGTATCAACTTGAGAACAAGGACGATCCTGGAGAAAAGTTCTATACATACTGCTCCGACTTCGCGGTGGCCCCCAAGGTTTACAACCCCGCGCAGCCGGACACTTCGCTGTTGTATAAGCGCATTGACATCGAGTATGTCTCGCCACAGAGTGGGTTTTTCGGTGATGGCACCCAGCAGAGCTTTGAGAACGTTACCTCTCGCCTGCGTGCCATCCTTTTGAATTCCGACCTCTCGTATAATCTCAACACCCCGGAAGGCCTGGAGGCGTTCCGCGCCACCGTCGGCATCCCGGATCTGTCCGAAGAGGAAGCGCTGGCCGCGACCCAGATTGCCATCTGGACACTCGTCAACGCCGAAATCACCCCGACTATGGCCCTTCAGTTTACGCCGATGAACACCCCGGACGTCAGAAACTACTACAATTACCTCATGAGGCTTGCGGGTGTTAAGCGCGACGAAATGGCCAACATCAACATTAAGCAGCTCACAAAGGAGCTCGACGCGAACAACCCCACCGAGTTCTATCAGGTTACACTCGGTTATTATGTCGATGGCGCGAACGTCCAGCCTGAAAACCGTCCGCTGGCCAATGAGATTGATCTGCGGGCGGCTTATTCCCTGCTTGGTAGCAGTTTTGACATCCCCGCCGGCAACATCTCGAAACCTGAGAAAATCACAGTCGGCAACGACGAGTACTATGCCGTCACCATCAAGCGCATCCCGCGCGCGGCGACGCTGGATGTCACGCTTACCGCAATCCAGAAAAACGTCAATACCGTGTATCTGTATACGCCGAGACAGCGCGCCTCGTCCCAGACGCTTGTCTCCGTGATCAAAGGCGACGTACCTCTGTACACGAAGGTAACCGTGGAGCGCCCCGAGGTCTTGGTTCCGGTCACAATATACAAGGACTGGAAGTTTGGCAGCGGCGTTCTGATGCCCAACGTCACCGTTGCCGATTACTCCGCCTTGTTCCGTTTCTCCTACCATGGCGACTACACCAACGGCATCTTAATGGACGGCGTCCTCAGCGGCTCCATTCTCTATGAAGGCACCATCCGCGGCAACGGACAACTGAAAACCCCGAACATCTTTGAAAAACTCTATGACCCCCAAAACGCCGCCAGAGAGAGAATTTATAAGGTAGAGGAAACCGCCGCCAACGGGGAAACCCCCGACACCCCTCTGGTGAAATACTTTAAGGTCTCCGGCAACAGCATTGTCTGGACCAACGACAAGGGCGTCACTCTGCCCACGGGTGACTACACCCGCTTTACAAACACAACAAATATTTTGCCCGGCGAAGTTGTTGTCAAGAAGAGTCTCACTGATGATCTGGGCCGCCGCGACAGCCAGGGCCGTCTTGTCGACGAGTTTATCTTTGAGATTCGGTGGAAAGCTTCCGCCGACGCCACCCCCATTCTTTACAGCAACGAGGCCTTTGAGCTCTATACCGACGGAAACTCAAATCCCGTCGTAGCTTCCACGGATGCCGCCGGCTGCTTCCGTCTCAGGGGCGACCAGCACGCGCTGTTTAAGAACATCCCCGGCGGAACAAGCGTCATCGTGACCGAACGTTCCGATTCGTCTTACAGCACGCGCTATACCCTCGACACCGCGTCCAAGACCGCTAGCATCCCGCTTCAGAACCCCACGCGCCAAACCCTGAACTTCCAAAACAGATACCTCGTCGGCACGCTGCGTCTGACCAAGGTCCTCGGTGCGGGTGCCCTGAACTGGGACACCGTGGGCAGTCTGAAGTTTATCGTACGCGGCGCGGACAACTACTATAAAGAAGTGTCGATCGATAAAAGCAATCCGGTCGCCACTTTAACCGACGTGCCCATCGGGGCTTACACCGTCACCGAAGAGAACGCGGAACGCAACGGCTATGAACTGACCGTCAGTGAACAAAACGCTTCCGGCACGCTCACGGCGGGCAGTACACTGAATGTCTCCATAACAAATACCTATCGCCTGAAAGTCGGCAGTCTCACCGTAAGAAAGCAGGTAACCAAAACCGATCTCACCCAGGCACAGAGTGACGCGGTGGATGCCAAGACCTTCAGCTTTACCGTCAAAGGCAGCGACGGCCAAACCGTGGCCTCTTTTACCCTGCCTGAGAATGGACAATGGGAAAAGACAATCAACAATTTGGCCCCCGGCGCATACACCGTGACCGAAGCCACGGACGGTCTCGGCGTGTCCGGCATCAACCACACCGTCCTGGTTGACGGTGTCAGCGGTACCTCCGGCACAAAGACCGTCGTTGACAAACAAACCGTCACCATTAACTTTGCCAACAACTACACCAAACAGTCCGGCAAACTCATACTCACCAAAGCGTTTGCCGGTATCACCACCGCCCATGTCGGCACAAAGACGTTTACCTTCCAAGTGACCGGCCCGGACGGCTACAATCAGACTGTCACGCTCTCGCCGCCGAACTGGACGCAAACCCTCACGGGTCTGACGCCGGGCACCTATCTCGTCACCGAAACCGGCGACACCACGGTGCCAAATTACACCTGGAAGAGCGTATCCGGCAGCGGTGCCTCAGAAGGCCGCGTCTCCGTCTCTGACAACACAACTTCCTCGCACACCGTCACCAACACCTATGAGCGTCAGAAGGGCAGCGTCTCGTTTACAAAAACCGTCGCGAACAACGCCGACGGCCGATATTCGGGCGACAGCTTTACCTTCAACGTGCGCGTCGACGGTGTAAACTACAGCGGGTCTTATAAGCTCGGCACTCTGGATCGCTCCACCACCAACGGCAACATTTCTCTAAAACACGGTGAAACCGCTTTGATTGAAAACCTTCCGGCGGGGGCCACCGTGGAGATCACCGAGAACGCCAACAACAACTACACGCTGACGGCTGTCACCGGCGACAACCTTTCGGGCCGCAAGGCATCCGGCTCTGTGCCCCCGAACAGTGTTGTCTCCTTTACCTTTGAAAACACTCGCAACCTGGCTTCCCTTAAACTGACCAAAACCATTGCCGGCGAACTCACGGACGCGCTGAAAGCCGACAAAACCTTCACCTTTACCATCACAGGCCCCTCCGGCTTTACCTCGCGCACCATCACGCTTCCGACCGACAGCAATACCCAGGATCCGTACACCTATGATTTCGGCAACGTGCCCGTTGGCAGCTATAGCATTACGGAAAACACCAGCGCGGCCGATGTCCCGAATTACAGCCGAGTGACTACGTTCCGTGTGGGCACCGGCAGCATCAACACTTCCGCCACCGCCAACTTTAACTTGACGGCTTCGGGCACCACGGTCGCCTTTACGAACACCTACACCCGCGACACCGGCAGACTCAACATCGACAAACGCAACATGGGTGGCTATGGAAATGACACCTTTACCTTCACCGTCACCTTCAACAACCTACCCGCAGACTACAACAGCAGCAACATCATAAAGTCCGACGGGACTGTCTCTGTGACACGAAACGGCAGCGTTTTCACCGTTGTGATGAAAGGCAGTCAGGGTGTCACCTTCGACAATTTGCCGACCGGTACAACCTACACCGTCGCCGAGACCGCCGACAACCGCTACAAAACCCAGTATCAAACGGTTGTCGCTGCGCGCAATGACTTTGCGCCGGTCTATGGCACGCTCACCGACGGCCTCAGCGTCGGCACCTTGTCTGTCGGCGGCATCCAAAAAGGCATGGCGGATAACATCCGTTTTGTCAATACGCGCAAAACCAATTGGATTACGCTGAACAAGTACTTCTGGAACTTCCAGGATGCCTTGATCTCACTCAACGGCACCATCCGACTGACCTTCATCAACATCAACAACGCAAACGAGACCTATACCACGACCATAAACGTCGTGAACGGAAAGCTCGAAGGCCACCTGTTTGAGCTCCCGACAGGCAGCTACCGCATCATCGAGTCCACCTTCGCGGGCCTCGACGGCTACGAGTGGACCGGCTTTGAGCTATGGCTCAACGGTGTCCTGCTGGGCTCTGTCGACGAAACGGGCGCTGTTGTTGGTTCCAGTGTCGTCACCATCCCGGAAACTGGCAGCGTTGTGCTTACCTTCTACAACCGTTACCGCCATCAGACGGGAAACCTGACCATCGTTAAGGACGTCACGGGCTTAACCTGGGACGACAATACTACATACACTTTCACCATCACCGGTCCCTCGGGCTTCAACAATGGGCAGCCCAAAACCGTCACATTGACCCGTGACCGCAGCTCCGAAACGCTGACGGGCATCCCTGTCGGTTTTTACAACATCGTCGAGACCGTTGTGAATATTACGGGCTACACTTGCACAACTACGTATACGCTGCAGGTGGGCTCGGGTGCCATCTCTCCGACCACCCAGGCCAGCAGCCTGACTTCTACGCTTACGACGGCAGGCCTTACCGTCCGCTTTAGAAACAGCTATGACCGCGACAAAGGTAGTCTCAGAGTCATTAAGAAAATTGACGCCAACGGCTCTGCGTCTCAGCGCTTTGCCTTCACCGTCACGTTCAGTGAGCCCCTCTTGGGTACGGGCGCCCCGGTCAGCGGAACCGGCGTCTTCAACGCGATGATTTCCGAGGACCGCAAAACCTTGACCTTTGAAATGGTCGGCTCAACTGGCGGCAATGCGGCGCTGATCACAAACATCCCCACCGGTGCCACCTACACCGTGACGGAAACCGAACACGCGGATTACACCGCCTCCCCGTCTTCCACGCAAGGCGTTGTCTTACTCAAGGATCAGACCGTCGACGTGACCTTCACAAACACCCGCAAGCTCACCTCACTGCGCGTGGAAAAGAAGGTCGTGGGCGTCAGTGACGGCGAAACCTTTACCTTTACACTTATGCTTGGCGGCAATACGCAAAGCAATAAGTCTTATACGCTGTATCCCGACAACGTAGCGCTTTCTACCAACAGCAACGGTCAATTCAGCCTCAAGGACAACCAGTACGCGGTCTTTGAAGGCATTCCGCAGGGCACAAGTTACCGTGTGACGGAGACCAGCGCTCCGTACTTCACCATCGCACCCAGCAATGGTCTCCACACCGGAAACACCACCGCGGGCGGTGTGACATTGCTCTTTACCAACACCCGCAAAGCCGCCGCGCTCGACATTCAGAAGACACTTTCCGGCAGCGCCTCCAGCCTCTACACCAATACACTTTTCACCTTCACCATTAAACGTGGTTCGATCGCCCTCTTCAACACGGACTACGACATCTATGAAGGCACAACCAAGGTTTCTTCGGGCAACACCGGTAACGACGGCTCTGTCCGTATCAAGGGCGGCCAGACGGCTCGCTTTACTTCGATACCCGCCGGATATTACACGGTAACGGAAGATACCACGACCTTTACCGTTCCCACCGACATTGAGTATACGGCATCGACCAACCCGCTCAGCTACCAAGTGGTGACGCAAAGTCCGGTGCAGGTATATGCCTTTGTAAACACCTTTAACAACCGCGTCGGCAAACTTGAAGTCGCCAAAGCCGTCACAGTCAGCGGCGGCAGTTGGACGCCGGGCACCACCGACTATAGCTTCACGATCTCCAAAGTGGGCGGTACGGTCGCCGATGTGGCGGGTCTGCCGTATAAAATCGGCGCCAGCACCTATTACGCCGACGCAAACGGTCGCTTTACGCTCAAAAACGGCCAGGTTGCGCTGTTCGAAAACCTCAAAAACGGCAGCTACACCGTGACCGAAACCAAACCGACAGCCCCCGCGGGTTACACGGTCACCGTGACCGGCGACGGCGTTCAGGCCACTGTCACCGACACCCAGACTCAGACGCCGCGCATCACCGTCACAAACAGCTATACTCGTGAAACCGGCGCACTCTCCGTCAAGAAAACGTTGATGGTTCCAGCTGGTGACACTTCTTTTGCTTCAAAGAAATTCCGCTTTACGCTGCAACTCGGTTCGGGTCAAAACCTGACCAATGTTTACGGCGCGCGTTACACCATCTCCGGGCAGCCGGGTGAATTCTTCACAAACGCCAGCGGCGTCTTTGAACTTTCGGGGAATCAAACCGCTCTGTTTGATCTCTTGCCCACGGGCACTTACACCGTCAAAGAGGTTGATGAAGACGTCGTGGGTTACACCTGGTCGCACGGCCAGTTGACCCAAAGCGCCGAAGTCCTGGCAAACGGCAACCCGCCGCTGCTCACCTTCCTCAACACCTATACTCGTCAGTACGGCAGCCTGAAAATCACAAAGGTGGTAAGCGGCCTTGACTGGTCGGCAAGTCTCACCTTCAACTTCACCGTCAAAGGCCCCAGCGAATGGGTCCCGACAAATCTGGGAAATAAAAACCCGGATGGATCCTACAACGTTGCGCTTACCGCCGCCAATCCGGCGCTGACGCTGGACACCCTCCCGGGCGGTAACTACACCGTGACGGAGCTTGCAAGCGATAACTTGCTCGACGGCTATGCGCTCAGCACAACCGTAAACGGCACTCTGTCCCGTTCCGCCGTGATCGCCGTAGGTTCCGGTGAAGCGCAAGCAAACTTCATAAACAGCTTCACACGCCGCCAAGGCAACCTCACGCTTTCGAAGGTCTTTACCGGCATCGACGCCAGTGCCTTTACTTCCGGCCGGACGTTTAGCTTCGTCTTGACCGGCCCTGGCAATTCTGTGGAAACCTTAACCCTCTCGGGACTAAACTGGTCGATCTCCCGCGACCTGCCCACCGGTACCTATACGCTCAAAGAACTCCCGCCACCTGAGATTCCCGGCTACTCCTTTATCAGCGCGACAGTGACCCGGAGCGTTGGTGGACTCGGCGGTGAAACACTGATTCCCAACGAGTTCGGCGCGGTCAGCTTTGAAGTCCGCGAAGGCACATCCAACCGCGTCGCCATTGAGTACAACAACGTTTACCGCAACGAAACCGGTGTTCTCATGGTCACGAAGGATGTTGTGGGCCATGCCGGAGGCACCGATGTCTTTACCTTCCGTCTGACAAAGAACGCTCTGCCTGTGCGCATGAGCTACACCCTGCTTGGCGAACCGGGCCGCACCTACGAAACCACCGGCAACGGCGAGTTTACCTTAAAGGGCGGTCAGACCGCTGTGTTCGACCCGGTTGAAACCGAAGTGACCTATCGCGTCGAAGAGACCGCGACGGCAAGCGAGTTTACGCTCAGCGGCATCCGCACGGAAACCTATCTCGCCGACGCAAGTGGCAATCCGACAAACGGAACCAACGCCAAATCTCATGCCGTAAGCTCCGGTTGGGCAGAAGAAGAGGTGCTTAAAAAGGTCGGCCAAACGATTCCGACCTTGCGCTTCACCTTTGAAAACACCAGAAAAACCGGTAGCATTAAAGTGCGCAAAACCGTAGACGGCCCGCTCTTCTCCACGGATCCGTTTGAAGTCTATGTGACGCTGAATCAGGGCCTCGTCAAAAATATGAACCTCACGTTGAGCGCAAACGGTTCGATTGATGAAGCGCGAAACCGCATCGTCTTCAAACTCCGCGACGGCGAGTCCGGCACCGTATCCAATCTCCCGGCCGGTGTGAGCTATGAAGTCATTGAGAACCCGGGCCAGCATTATTACGACATCAAGTACACAAATCCTGTTGGGCTCGTTCAGGCCAATATGGAAACCGTGTGCGACGTTACAAACACCCGCAGTACGGGTCTAGTCTCCATTTACAAGAAGATTGTCATGGGCGACAACACCGAACCGGCCTGGGGCGAAGAGTACTACATCACCGCCACCTTTACAAACGAAGGTGAGCCTTGGGTCACCGATGATACCTTTAAGGCCTCCTTCTTCCAAGTCAAACGCGATGAAAGCCGCAAAGACCAACCCGTTGACATCGAGTGGAGCCCCACCACCGTGACCATCTCCTTCTCCATCATTCACAATGAAACCGTGGAGATTGACGCCATCCCCGTCGGCACGAGTTACACCGTCGACGAGTTCCTGACCGATACGCAGAAGCTTACCTATACCAAGTGGGTCTCCCCGTACGACGGCATGGTGGATCCGCTGGTTGAAGGCTCGGGTAAAATCCACGCCAACCGAGACAGCATTGAAATCTTCAACTATAACATCCCCTACAACAGCATCCTGATCACCAAGGATGTCTCCGCGACACCTTCTTCTCCGCTCTACGATACTCCGTTTGCGTTCCAAGTTTCGTTTACACAGCCGGATTATGACGACGCGGTGGGCTGGGTCCAGCAGCTGCTGGATGTGAAGATTCGCGAAATCAACGGCATCTTGGCGAGTCTGAATGAGCAACTGGCCGATCTGTCCGTTGAGCTCATCGATCTCAATCAGCAGATTGCGGCGTTGCAAGAAGAAATCGATGACTCTGCCGATGCTTATCAAGCCGCGTTGAACCTGCTGCGCGAGACTGTCACCGAAAGCAATACGTTGACGCCGGAGGCCTTGGCGCTGATTTCCGACATCGACTGCCCGGACTGTGTGAGTGGTGCAATCACTTGCCCGGACTGCATCGATGGAAAACGTACCTGCCTTGACTGTACGGCCGGTGTGATCACTTGCCCGGATTGCAGCGGTATCGTCCCCGAGCCCGAAGAGGGTCAAGACCCGCCCGAACCCTGTGCTACCTGCGGCGGCTCCGGTACCGTGGGCTGCGCAAGCTGCGGTAGCTCGGGCCAGGTGGATTGTGTCAACTGCGTGGGCTCCGGCTCTGTGGATTGTCAGACCTGCCATGGCTCCGGCACGGTGAAAGACCCCGTTGCCGTGCAGGCCGCCATCCAGGCTGCGTTGTCTGTGTTCGAGAGCAACCCAGCCGTGGTTCTCCGTCAAGACTTACAGACACTTTTGGCCCGCCGTGACGCGTTGCAAGCCAACGAGCAAAGCATCCAAGCCAGAAAAGATCGCTTTACGAACATCCTCACCGATCTCTTGAACGGCATCCTCGTGGATTACGACGGCACCGGAAACGTTATCCCGACGGAATCCTATCCGCTGGAGCCCGACAGCAACTTTGTCGTTCGCGCTTACGCTTACGATGAGGAAGGCAAAGAAATTGACATCCCGCTTGCGGATATTTCCTTCAGAAAAACATCTACCGGTGTATACACCTTCAACCTCAAACACGGCCAGTACATCTTCTTCGGCGGCCTGCCTGTGGGTGCCAACTATGAAATCGAGGAAGTCAGTTATGATCTCTCCTCCGAAGAAACGTATATTGGCACCACTTTGGAACTCATCGGCAGCGGCGAACCCCAATCCGGTCGCGTCGTCTCCGGGAAGATTGCACAGGTTCCGGAAAACAACCTGCTCCAGTTGTACCGCTTCGTCAATCGCTATAACTCGCTCAAGGGCCGACTCGTTGTTGAAAAGAAATGGCCTTTAGGCAACAACAACATCACAAGCATTGGTGTTTCGCTGTTCCGCGGCTCGGAGTATCTCGGCGAGCTAACCCTGAACGAAGCCACCGGTTGGACCGGCAGCTTTGAAGACCTTGAACTGGGTTCTACCTATCATGTCGTTGAACAGGATCATCTGGAGGGCTACACCGTCTCTTACTCCGACGACGTGACGCTCACTTACAACCACCGCAGCGACAAAATTACCATTACCAACAACTTGCTCTATGGTAAGCTGTCTGTAACCAAAGTGGTCACAGACAATACGAAACCTTCTGCCTTTGACATCCAAGTCACCGGTAAATACTTCGGCGACACCGAGAAAACGACCCGTACACTGCATTTTGCCTCGACGGGTACAGACACAACCTACAAAGCCGACGGCGTTTACCGCTATGGCGCGGAAATCGAATTGCCCGACATCCTGCAAGGTGAGGTTTACGTCATCTCCGAAACCGCTGACGCGAGTTGGAAACCTGCCTTTACCCTCTCAACCGGCTCTTGGGTCGGCGGCAACATCGGTCATGTGACCGCCGGAGCCACCGCGGCCCTCGTCA
>CAYWWF010000007.1:11581-20068 GCA_964461745.1 uncultured Oscillospiraceae bacterium
CCACCGCGGCCCTCGTCACCGTCACGAACACCTATACCCCGGCGAAACTCGCCGTTACAAAGAACGTCTCCGGCGACACTCGTCCCTCGAGCTTTGACATCTTGGTCACCGGCTTGTTCTACGGCGACGCCGCGGCCACCACCCGCACGTTGACCTTTGCCACGGACGGCACAGCGACCGCGTATGCCGACGGTGCTGTCTACGGCTACGGTACTCAGGTGGCCTTACCCGATGTGATCCCCGGCAACGTCTATGAAATCACTGAAACACCCAACGCCAGTTGGAAACCCACGTATACCGTCACCGACGGCACATGGTTTAACGGCAACGTCGGCCAGGTCAAGGCTTCCGCCGGAGCCACCGTAGCGCTTGTCACCGTCACAAATACTTACGCGCCCGGCAAGCTGAGCGTGACCAAGGTAACGCTTGGTGATACCCGCGCCACCGCGTTTGATATCACCATCACCGGTAAGTTCTACGGCACCACGGAGACCGAACGCGTCGTCCACTTCGCCACCACGGGTGTTGCGACAACGACCTATGACGCCAACACCGTCTACGCCTACGGCACACAAGTGGTAATCCCCGACGCAATCCCCGGAGAGGTCTACACCGTGAGTGAATCCAGTGACCCAAGCTGGGTGCCTGTCTACACCGCCACCGGCGGCTGGCATGAGGGCAAAACCGGCCAGTTTACCACCGACAGCGAGTCTGTTACGCTGGTCACCGTCACAAACACCTACACGCCGGGCAAACTCTCCCTAACCAAAGTGGTCACCGATGCCGGAACCCGCAGCTCCAGCTTCACGCTCAGCGTCTCCGGCCTCTTCTACGGTGACAACAGCCCGTCGGTGCGTACATTGAAATTCTCCTCCGACGGCACCGACACCGCTTATGTCCCGGGCGGCGGCAACTACGCTTACAACGCGGTCATTGACCTCCCTGACATCGTACCAGGCAAGGTCTACACGATCACCGAGACCACCGACCCGAGCTTTGTGGGTACCTACAGCATCACGGGTGATACCTGGCACAACAACACCGAAGGTCAGGTCCGGGGCGGCACCGCGTCCGTCACGGTCACACTCACAAACACTTACACCCCAGGTGTCCTGCGTGTCACCAAAACCGTTACGGGTGCCACCGGGCGGGCCACAACCTCTGCCTTTGACATCACCGTGACCGGTAAGTTCTACGGCGACGCTGCGGCCACGACCCGCACGCTGCGCTTCTCCTCCGCAGGCACCGACACGACCTACGTCACAAACGGCAATTACCAGTATGGTGCCGAGATTGAACTACCCGACATCGTGCCGGGAGAAATCTACACGGTGGCCGAAGGTACGCTGCCCGCTGGTTGGGCGGGTGTGCTGACAGCCAATCCCACCGGCGCTTGGGTGGATCAACAGAAGGGTCAGGTCAAGGCCGACACCGCCGTAACGCTCGTCACGGTCTCAAACACTTACACCCCAGGTAAGCTCGAGGTGACCAAGGAGGTCACAAACTACGAAGAGGAGTCCACCTTTGATATCCTGGTTACCGGCCTCTTCTACGGTGACGAAGCGCCCACCACCCGCACGCTCCGCTTCTCCCTTACCGGCACGGACACCGAGTACAAGTACACCGGTGGCGACTACCCGTATGGCACGTACATCTCCATCCCCGACATCATTGTCGGCGAGGTGTATACCGTAACGGAAAACGCGCCGAGCACGTGGAAATCGGAGCTTACAGTAACTGAAGGCACGTGGTTTGAAGGAAGCGTCGGCAAGGTTCAGGCCTCCGCTTCCGTGACCCTGGTCGCCGTGCGCAACACCTATCTGCCGCTTTGGATCACCAAGGTGGTCACCAATTCCGAGTCCAGCAAAACGTTCGAGCTTCTCGTTACCGGTCGCTTTGCCGGGGACGATCGGCCCACAACCCGTAGCTTTAAATTCTCCTCTGCCGGGACGGACACCGTCTATACCCCGAACGGCTTGTACAAGAACGGCACGAGAATCGCGGTACCCGACGCGGTTTGGGGCGAGACCTACCTCGTCAGTGAAAACATGGCGGACGTCTCCTCTTCCGAATGGAGCACCTCCCTGTCGGTCTCACCGGAAGGCTGGGTTAACAATGAGGTCGGTCGCGTGACCACAGGGGCCACCGCGAAGTTTGTCACCGTTACAAACCGCGCCAAAAACAATATCCCCGACTACGGTTCGCTGACCGTCCGCAAGGTCTGGTCGCCCGCGCCGGACAATGTGAGCACGCTGACAATTCAAGTCGCGCTTCTCAAAGATGGTGTACCCATAGGTCGTACAGCCACCCTGTCCGCAAGGAACAATTGGTCCTACACTTTCGGAAACCTTGACCTCAACTCCGTTTACACCATCCAGGAAACCAACATTCCGGACGGTTACTACGCCTCGGTGAGCGGTCGTGGTAACCTGAGTATCAGCAATCGCGACGCTACCCTGACCCTGACCAACAGCACCACACCGCCCACCACGCCACCCACCACACCACCTACCACGCCACCTACCACACCTCCCAGCACACCTCCCTCTACTCCACCTGAAGAGGAGGTGACACCATCCATTCCCTTAGCACCTCCGAGCGGAGATGAAGAAGTCCTGCCCACCATCGATGTTCCGACCGGCGACTTGCCGACAACCGGCGGCTTCAACTTCGTTCCCTATCTGCTCTTGTTTGGTGTCGGCCTGCTCTCCACCGGTGTCATCCTTGGCAAACGGAGCAAAGGGAAACGGCACAAATAATCTCTGAATGCTGAGCATTCAGAAAAATCCATGTAGTCATCCGGCCCCCTGCGGATCGAAAGATCCGCAGGGGGCCGGAACCAATGCGGAGCCGGAACCAATGCGGAATTATTTTCTGACGTATCATATCGCGCCTATCTGCGCGATATTGCGGAATTTCTGAGTTTTTGCTTGACAAAAGCCCCGTCACATGGTATCCTTTACCTTGCGTTCCGAAGACAGCAGGACATCCACAGGCTTTACGCTCCAGGATGATAAACGGTTTGGCCGTCCTGCCGAGGGAAGCGGCTCAGTTATTTTGGGCCGGTTTTTTCCTCGTGTCTTGTACGCGGGGCTTTTTTATTGCCCTGCTTTTATTTTCCCCTAGGTCTGGAGGTGAAAGAATGCCCAATGCCAAAATCCTCGAGCAAAAAAAGGCCGTTGTCGAATCCCTTGCGGAGAAGATGAAAAACGCCAGCTCCGGCGTCCTTGTGGACTACAAAGGCATCAACGTCGAAAACGACACCAAGCTGCGCCGTGAACTGCGTGAGGCCGGTGTTGAATACGCCGTCGTGAAAAACACGCTGCTGCGTTTTGCGGTCTCCAAGATCGGTTTTGAAGCGTTGCTGCCTGTCCTTGAAGGCACCACGGCCCTGGCCGTCTGTGCAAACGATCCGGTGGCCCCCGCGAAAATCTTAAACGCTTACGCCAAAAAGTCAAACGACAAGTTTAAGATCAAAGCCGGTTTCGTTGAAGGTCGCATCATCGGTGCGCCCGAAGTGACCGCCCTGGCCGACCTGCCGCCGCGTGAGATGCTTGTCGCGCGCGCACTGGCCGGTTTCAACGCGCCGGTGTCCGGTTTTGTCAATGTCTTAAACGCCAACCTGCGCGGTCTTGTCGTGGCCCTGAACGCCATCGCCGAGAAACAAAGCGCATAAATCTCATTCCATTCCTGTAGCGTAGAAATAAAAAACACAGTATTTTGCAATTCACTTTCAAGCCATCTTTAACATTATTTAGGAGGTACATGTATTATGCCGAGCGATAAAGTCACCAAAATGATCGATGAAGTCAAGGCCCTTACCGTTCTTGAGCTCTCCGAGCTCGTCAAAGCCCTCGAGGAAGAATTCGGCGTCTCCGCCGCTGCCCCTGTGGCTATGGCCGCCGCGCCTGTCGCCGCTGCCGCGCCCGCCGCAGAAGAGAAAACCGAGTTCACCGTCATGCTGACCGGCGCCGGTGCCAACAAGATCAACACCATCAAAGTCGTCCGTGAGATCACCTCTCTGGGCCTCAAAGAAGCCAAAGACCTCGTCGACGGCGTGCCCAAGCCCATTAAAGAGAACATCTCTAAGGACGAGGCCGAAGAACTCAAGAAGAAACTCGAAGAGGCCGGCGCTACTGTCGAACTGAAGTAATCTTGCTTTGATATCGTTTTACCCCCGCCTTTCGGCGGGGGTAAATTTTTTCCCTGACCCGCCGTGTCCGTCCGACAAAAAAAACGACGACAATTTTTGTGCTTGACATACTTTTCGTGTAGTGCTACACTTATTGTGTAGTTTCTGAACAATAAGGAGGTATGTACATGGGAAGCACAAACAAGACAACAGGTTTGGGTCTAAACCAATGGGAACCCGAAGACGCGCCGATCCGCACGGACTTCAACCGAGACAATGAACTCCTGGACAATGGCTATCTTGCTCTCTCGTCCCGTTTGGACGGCTTACGAAACGACATCAAGGGCGCTCAGTATCATCAGTATCGCATGGATCTGGTTGCGCGCCGCGATGGAAAAAACGTCCCGAGCGTTTCCACTCTTTTCTCCGACAGTTTGACCAACACAAACGAACTCAACTGGCCGCTCTGCACCACCTACTACGACTCCACAAACCGCTGCCTATGCAACTACGACCGCACCTACATGACAGCCACATACACTAACGCCTCGACTTACGTCGGATATAAAGATGGCGTGACGCGAAACAGTCTTTCGCAAAGCTTTCTTCTCAACGAACCGTTTCGCTTATATCGCCTTTCGGAGTATGTGATCAACGAAACCAATACCGGATCCTTCACCAAAACTCTTTATAGCACAAATACCAACGGTATGCCGCTCTCACAAATTCTGCACGTGGAAACTGTGACCAACATGTCTACGAGCGTTGTACCGACCGGATGGCGTACCGTATCCCTCGCAGAGCCGTTTGTACTGCCCTCCACCCGCTTTGCGGTCGTAAACACTTGGGGCGGTGCAACCAATCACGCCGCGTCTTGGGGTGTGACGAACAACCAGGGCTATTTGACCTCGGTCTATGCGAAAATAAGCAACAGTTGGGGGGAAATCACCACCAAACCGTTGGCCTTCCACCTCATCGGTTCCAGCATCAACAATCCCCCGGTTGCCGTCACAAAAGAAAAGACTTTGCTTCACCCCTGCCGCCATGCTACGGTTTTCTTCACGGTCAACGCGGCGGGTCAAAACCGAGTCACGCCCTCCATCGCCCTTTACAACCCCGGAGACACACCGGTGTTCACGGAAATGACGCCCCAGCCCGAACAGAACATAGCTCTGGACGCCACCCGCTTTGAGTACTGTTATTCCCATTCGCAAACAACGCCCTGCACTCGAGTGGCTTTGAAGTTCCAGATGGACGGCCTAAACATCAGCGCATACCTCTACGAGTACGGTTGCTTCCTATTCGACTGAATCCAGACGGCTTGTCCGGCGCGCGGCGCGCTATCCACACCAGCGCAACACAATGTCGTATGTAAGCTCTCTATTTCCGCCGCCGCGTCCCCGCTGAAATCGTTTTTGCATTTTGTATTCTGAAATCCCCGTTTCAGAATACAAAAGGAAGTGCGACGAAGGTTTCCCCTTGTGATGGGACAGTTCGGAAAGCCAACGCTGTCCGGTCTCTAAGGTGAGCTCCAGTTGCAGCCGATTTGCGTCCTCGGTTTTACGAACGACGGCGCGGCGCAGGAGTTTTGCGAATAGCCCGCCGGTTTGGGCCTCATCCCAAAGGAAAGTTAGGGTTTCGCGCAGAGAAGAGAGTTCATCTTGCTCTTGATGCCGACGCTGTTTGAGGGTCTCAAGCTTTTCGATTTCCGAAGAGACACGACGGCGCTCTTCCTCCATTTTGTCGTTGCGCGCGGCAAACTCTTCTTTGGTGATGAGCGTCTCTATATAGAGCTCCAGAAGCTTGTCTTTTTTGCGCTCAAGGGTGGATAGGACAGCGCATAGAGTCTCCAGACGCCCGGTTTCATCGCTCTCTTCGGCATAGGTCTCATACAGCACCAAAAGTTCGTTTATGATGCGTTCGCGGTTGAGCTGAAGCTGAGACACCACCTCGGCCAATATGGCGTAGAGCTCATCCGAGTACAGAATGGGGCTGTCACAGCCCTTTTCGCGCCCATAGAGCCGGTAACGGCGGCAAACCCAGCCTTCGCGCTGGCCGGAGCCGGACTTCACCACAATGCGGTGGTAGCTGTCCCCGTGCGTGCCGCAGACAAGCTTACCACTGAAGGGGTAGCGCGATTGTACGGCCCGTGTGTGCTGCTTCATGACGGCACCGCGTGTGCGCAAAAGTCGGTTGGCCTCATCCCAGAGGGCCTCAGAGACCAGCGCTGGGATGCGCTCGTCCCGGCCTGTGACCCAGTCGGAGGGATCCAGACGCACCACCTTATGAGAACGGTAGTCGAGGGTTTGATATTTTCGGCCGCAGTAGTGGCCTTTGTACTTCGGGTTTGTGATGATGTTGCGCAGTGAGGCGTAAGAGTAGACGCGGCCATGCCGGTCGGTGAAACCTTCCTCGGAGAGCTTTACAGCCAGACGGCGCAGCCCATGTGTACCCCCAACGTATTCATGGAAAACACGTCGAACAAATTCGGCCTCTTTTGGTTCCACCGTGAGAACGCCGTCTTTCTTGCGATAGCCCGGCGTATTGTCGGCACCCAGTACGCGTCCTTTTTCCATCGAGCGCCGGAAACCGAATTTGACGCGCTCGGAGGTACGCCGCACCTCGTCCTGGGCGAGACTCGCCATGATGGTCAGCCGCAGTTCGGCGTCCGGGGCAAAGGTGCAGATGTTGTCGGCTTCGAAAAAGACGCCGACGCCGTAGCGCAGCAGCTCCTGCGTGAAGCGTATGCTGTCGAGCGTATTGCGTGAAAAGCGGCTGATTTCCTTTGTGACGATCAAGTCAAACAGACCCGCGCGGGCGTCTTCAATCATGCGCAGAAAGTGTGTGCGTTTTTCGACGCTTGTGCCGCTGAGACCTTCGTCAACATAGCCGCCCACAGAAGTCCATTGCGGGCGCTTCTCCAAAAAGGACTCGAAATATTCCACCTGGTTCTGAAGAGAGTGAAGCTGTTCGTCTTTTTCCGTCGATACACGCGCGTAGTACACCGCGCGTAGCGGCAGATCTAAGACGTTTTTCCCTTCATCGAGAAGGCGGCGCAGTTTCAGCAGATCCATGTTGATAAGAAACCTCCCGCTCCAAAGGTATGCTGTGCCCTTCCCCCGGCGAAGGCGGGGGAAGGGCACAAAAATATATTAGTGTTCCATCAGGGGCGCTGTAGCTCATCTTTCACTATGACTCATTCTGAAAACGCTGTCAACTGTTCAGAGAGTTTTTGACGCACCAAATCATGGCGTTTTAGGGAGATTTTGGAGCGTTTATACATTTGTTCGTTCAGCGACAATTGTATGAGCAGTCCGGCTTTTTGTCCGGCGGATGTCGAGTCTTCCGATGGGATGTCCATGAGTCACCTCCGGATGTTGTCTGTGGTTTTCTCTTGTTTCCCATCCCCGAGGGGAGACATTCATGCTTCAAGTATAAACCGTTTTCCGAAAGTGTCATACACAAGAATGCATTCCACCGCCGGAGGCGGGGGAATCAAAGAGAAACTATTGCAGTATTACTCCGTTTTGCTCAGCGGTGTTTCAGAAACAAGCCGCCCCTGCACCACCATACGCCCGTTTTCAAGAGAGCTGTTGCAAGTGGACAGCGTGAGAATCTGCGCGGTGTTTTCCGGTAATGTGAGAAGGCCATCGCCCGCCACATCAGCCACTCGCGAAAGGTAAGCGCCAAAGTCGGTGTCGTCTTTAAAATCGGTTTCAATGTAGTAAAAATCGGTGGTGCAGCGGTAGGCTGCGAAAATCTCAAAGGTGTAAAGTGTGTCAAGGTCATAGTAGAGCAGCGTCGGATGCGCCGCCAGATACTCGTTGTCCAGAAAGTGTTTGAGCGAGCCAAACATCGTGCCGTCGCGCATGTTGTGGCCGTAAAGTATGGTGTTGCGGTTGTCTGTGACATTACCGTTGCGGAAGTCCATGAAAATGGCACCATGTTTGCTGGATTTGCCCTCAAAGGAGGTCGAGAGATATTTTTTGTTGTCATCCGTGTGTGCGACCGGGTAAGAAATGGCGGCGTCGGGGATTTGCAGGTAGCCTACGAAGTCGGGGTTTAACGCCGTAAGCGCGACCCGGTCGAACGGCGGTGTTGCCCCAGGGGTTTCGGGGGAAGGTTCCGGCGAGTCAGTCGCAAACAGTGGGACAATGGACGTTTCGGTCGGGGAGGGAGGCATAGCATCCGGCGAGGGCTGTTGTGCCAGAGCCAAAGGGTTTGAGGCTAGGGTTTCATCCGGTTTTGAGGCTTTACCCAGGTCTAAGACGAGAGAAACTAGGCAATAGGTCAAAAGGATTATGGCTGCCGCGGCAACCATAATCCTTCGTATGAAGTTGTTTTTTTTTTCTTTT
>CAYWWF010000008.1:0-19782 GCA_964461745.1 uncultured Oscillospiraceae bacterium
TGGCGAAAATCTGGAGCCTGATGGTTCAAGCTTCACAGGCACCACAGGCAAGCAGTAGGCTACAAATAAGCGGTCACCTACTGCCCATGTGCTGTAGGTGTCTAGCAATGGTGCTATGAGCCTGATGTGCTAAAAAGTGCAAAGACTTTTTGCACAAATTATTATATACTCTTGTATGCAAGGTGTTTACTTTGACGAAAAATGTCGGCGGAATTGACCGCAACCCCCCGTTGATTGTCGCCTTCCTTTGTTTTGTTTTTCCAGTTAAGATTGACTTGGGCAGGGAGGCGTACATGCCGACACTGCTGTTGAGATAGCAAATGAAAATTCAAAGATATTGGAAATGATGACGTTTGGGAATGTATTGTGTTTCCGCATAACGATGATTTCTTGTCCACGTTCTGTGCCCCTCAGCTTGTTCTGACCGGTTTGGGCGCATAGGGCGGTTTTGTCATGTACTTGTCATATACATCTTTGCCGCAAAAGGTACTTTTGCACCTAAAGCGGTACACTTGATTCCGGGCGTCGGCCCGCATTTTGGCATGTTTCTATACAGAGCCGGTTACGTCTAAACCGGCCGCGCGATTCCTTATCATCGGCCATCAGGGTCTGGCTTCTTGTTGCCGTATATTCGTGCGGCGCTTGTGGCAAGCCCCTTGGCAATAAATTTAGGAGGAGCAAAAACATGAAAATCAGAACCCGTGTTCTCTCGCTCGCGCTGCTTCTGGTCCTTATGATGTCCCTGATGTCGCTGGCCGCTTGCGGCGACGGCAACAAAACCAGCCCGAGCCCCGACACCACCTCCCCGCCTCCGGCTGACAACTCTGAAACCCCGCCCCCCCCGCCCTCCGGCGACGCTGAACTGACCGGCGACCTCGTCTACTGGAGCATGTGGAACGAGACCGAGCCCCAGGGCATGGCGATCAAAGAAGCCATTGATGAATTCATGACCCTCAACCCGGGCGTCAAGGTCACCGTCAACTGGAACGGCCGTGACATCCGCAGAACCCTCCAGCCGGCCCTCGAAGGCGGCACCGCCATCGACATGTGGGATGAAGACCTCGAGCGCGTCACCAAGAACTGGGCTCCGTTTGCCCTGCCCCTCGACGCTCTTACAGAGAAGACCTTCTCCAGCACCGATGGCAAGCCCTATAAAGAAGCTGTCATGGGCTCCCTGCTCAACCTGGCCAAAGGCTACTCCGCTGACGGTCAGCTCTATTGCATCCCCTACCAGCCCTTCATGTTCAACGTGATGTACAACAAGGCTCACTTTGCTGACGCCGGCATCACCAGCGTTCCCACCACGTGGGAAGAGTTCCTGGATGTTTGCTCGAAGCTGAAAGCCGCTGGCCACATCCCGATGACCATCGACGACGCTTACATGGACTGCTTGGCCGGTTATCACCTCGCTCGCTACAAAGGCACTCCGTTTGTTGAGCAACTGATGCAAGATGCCACCAACGCCATGTGGGACGATCCCGCTGTCGTGAGCTTTGCCAAGGACTTTGAGACCATGGCGAAGGAAGGCTACTTCTCCCCGAACGTCGCCGGTAACCTCTGGCCCGCCGGACAGCAGGAAGTGGCGCAGGGTTCTGTGACCATGTACCTCAACGGCACCTGGCTCGTCAACGAGCTCATGCCGGCCACCGGCGAAAGCTTTGAGTGGGGCACCTTCGCGTATCCGACCGTCCCGGGCGGCACCGATACCACCGCCGCTGCCAACTTCGGCGGCCAGGCTTTCCAAATCAACAAAGACTGCAAATCCCCCGACGCGGCCTTTGCGCTGATCGTTCACCTGACCACCGGCAAGTGGGACTATGAAATTGCCAAGCGCACCTACGGCGTGCCCGTGGGCGGCACCACCGACTGGCCTGTCCAGTTGGCCGACGCCAAATCGATCTTCAACGGTCTGACCACCTGCTATCCGTGGGCTGGCGGCGTGCAAGTCAACATGGACAAACAAGTCGTCCTCGTGGCCAACTTCACGAAGTTGATCGCCGGACAAATGACGGCTGATGAGTTCCTGGCCGCCATGAAAGCGTAATCATTAGAAAGTTTCTTATGCGTTCCCCGGCTGTGCTTAACGCACAGCCGGGGAATCGGAAAACGCACTTGCGCCGGAATTCGTCTTTGGACGGGTCGGCGACGGACAAACAGGGAAGCCCTTACGCGCGTCGACTACATATTTGTTTTACACGCGTTAATCTGCGGTCGCTTCTAAGGATAGAAAACGCCTTGGAGTGCGAAATACCAAACGGTTGGGCCTGTGTCCTGGATTCACGGGAAGGGGACACGCGATAAGATGAAAGACATCTACGTGTGCCGAGTCTGGGCTTTTAGCTCGTCCCTCTCGGGAGCGCCGTGAATTGTTGCGCTTTACTGAAAATAATCGAAAGGAGCGAGCTCATGAAACGAAATAAAACCATGATCACCATTTTCTTAATACCGGCGTCTTTGGCTTTTATGATCGTTTTTCTCTATCCTGTTATTCGCACGACCATCATGAGCTTTTTCAATGCCGGCGTTATTTCTCAGCCCATGTCAGAATGGACGTATAACGGTTTTGGAAACTTTACGGCGCTGTTTCAGAGTCCCTTGTATAGTCAAGCCATGACGAACATACTCAAGATCTGGCTCTTCGGCGGGATTGGCATCTTCTTCTTTGCCGTGCTTTTCGCGGTGATCCTGACTTCTGGTGTGAAGTTCAAATCTTTCTGGCGCGCAATCATCTACTTACCCAACGTCGTCAGCGCGGTGGCGATGGGTACTATGTGGATTCATTATGTATACAATCCGCAATACGGTTTACTCCATTCGTTTTTTGGGATGTTCCCCGGAGAAACGGCTCAAAAACTTGCGGCGACACAGTACACGGCACCAGACTCCATCTTTATTTTCATGTTGGTCGCCTATAGCTTTGGTATGGTCGGTTACTTCATGCTCATCTTTATGGCGGGCATCGAGCGCATTCCGATGGACTTCTATGAAGCGGCGACCTTGGAAGGCGCGGGCTTCTTCCGGAAGTTTACGCGCATCACCTTCCCGCTGCTTAAGGACGTATTCCGCACGAACCTCGTGCTCTGGTCCATCAACGCGGTAGGGTTTTTCGTCTGGTCCCAGGTGTTTACACCACTTACGCCACAGTTGGGAACCATTACACCCATGGTCTATATGTATTCCTTGGTGTTTGGCAGAAGCTTTGTGGCCACCGAACTGAATTCCGGTCAGGGTGCCGCGGTCGGTGTCATGCTGACATTCTTCGTTCTCCTCGCTTTTACGGTTTTCACCTTGCTCATCCGGGACGATAAGTCCATTGAATTATAAGGAGGGACGTTACTATGGCAGCTCAATCCCAGGATATGGACGGGCGCGTTAAACGTCCCCGCCGCATTAAGGAAGACCCCAGCGCACTGGCGGTGCGCAGCCAGTTCTCTATGGCTCCGGGCTATTTGCTTCTTGTGATTTGGTGCGCGTTTACGGCTATCGTCATCGGTTGGATCATGGCCGCTTCTGTTTCCACAACGCCCAACATCTTCAAAGGCGACCTGTTTGCCAGCGGCATCAGCTTTGAAAACTATGTGAGATCCTGGACCACGCACAATGTCGCGCGTTATTTTACGAACTCGATCATTTACACCTTTGTCTCAATCCTTGGCATCATTTTGGTTGCCGCACCCGCCGCCTATGTGTTGTCCCGTTTCAAATTTAAGGGCAACCGGATTCTCAAAAACGTTTTCGTCGGTGTGCAGGGTGTTCCGGCCATCATGATCATTATGCCGCTCTTTACGTTGGCCGCGTCTCTCGGTCTCACAAACTCCCGTTTTGTACTGATCTTCTTGTACATCTGCATCAACACACCGTTTACGATTTTCTTCCTGATGACCTTCTTTGCGAAACTCTCCGTTTCCTTTGAAGAGGCGGCCGCCATCGACGGTTGCAGCCCGATGAAAACCTTCTGGGTCATCATGTTGCCGCTTGCGCAGCCGGGCATCATCACGGTCTCCATCTTCAACTTTATTGCGGTTTGGAACGAGTACTTCATGGCGCTCATTTTCGCCAACGACTCCGCCTTGCGGCCAGTGGCGCTGGGCCTCTACTCCATGGTGGAATCCATGCGGTACACGGGCGACTGGGCCGGTATGTTTGCGGCCGTGGTCATCGTCTTCTTGCCGACGTTCCTGCTGTATATCTTCCTTTCGGAAAAAATCATCGCCGGTGTTACCGGCGGCGCGATCAAAGGCTGATCACTCTATGATTGCGGCGTGTTAGGCCGTTTGCAATCAAAAGGACTCAGGAGTTAGAACTCAAAACTTAATGATGGAAAATGGGAGAACATATGAAAGCTTATCTGTCTTCCCTCAGTTTGCCCGGCGCTTTGCCGGATGAAAGCCCGCTGCCGTATTATCGCGATCAAAAACGTCATCGTGAGGCGCGCAGCGATGGAACACTCCGTAGTGCGGAGTTGGAAAAAATGGGCTGGGAGTTAGCTTTCCGTGTTCTCCCATACCACATGCAAGATGTGTATTCCAGAAAACGGGTACCCATTACGTTGAAGACAGTCGTTTTAGAAAACGACTGTCTTCGCGCCGAATTCTTACCCGATATGGGCGGACGGTTGCTTTCTCTGTTTGACAAGCAAGCTCAACGAGAGCTTTTGTATGTCAATCCGGTGATGCAGCCGGCCAACTTAGGGATCCGCAACGCCTGGTTTTCGGGTGGTATCGAGTGGAATCTCGGCCGCACAGGACACACATATTTTACCTGCGCGCCTGTTTTCTTCGCACGGCTGCAGGATGAAGAGGGACATGACTTCCTTCGTCTCTACGAGTATGAGCGTTGTGAAGGCATCTGTTTCAGCATTGACTTTCATTTGCCCCCTGGGGCCCGGGCACTGATTGCCCATGTGAATATCTTCAATGTTAAAAAAGATTCAATCCCTATGTATTGGTGGACGAATATCGCCGTTCAGGAGACGCCGGGATCACGTGTATTGTCCGGCGCATCCGATGTGGTTTATATACAGGCCGAATCTGTCGGCCTGAAAACAGTACACACCTATGGCCATGCAACCATGCCGGACATCCCGTCCATCCCTGGCTTGGACGCTTCGTATCCGGAGAATTCTCACTATTCCAACGAGTATTTTTACCAGACGCCGCAGACGGAAATGTTCCCTTGGGAAGCGTATGTGTATCCTGAGGGTTGGACTTTTATGGAGCGCTCCACGGCGCTTCTGCGTTACCGCAAAATGTTTTGCTGGGGCAACCACGCCGGTGGTCGCCGTTGGAAAAGCTTTCTCTCGACACCGGGAACGGGAGATTATGTGGAGGTTCAGGCAGGTCTTGCGCCCACGCAGCTCCATGGGATGGAGATGCCGGGCGATACGGCATGGACGTTTACCCAGGCGTTTTCAGGAATCGATTGCGACCCGGATTGGAGCCGCTTACCATATGGACAAGCTGTTACGACAGTCGGAGAGGCTATGGAACAGCATTTGTCTGAGGCATTCATCTCAGAACAGGACAAGCGCTGCCGCAAGCTGTTTGATCGCCCAATCGCGGAATTCCTCAGCATGGGCAGCGGTTGGGGCGCGTTGGAAAGTCTGCGGCGCAGTGTCGACAAGGAAAATCCCTTGCCGCTTGAATTCCCGCAGTCCTCACTCACACAGGAACAGATTCCTTGGCTGAGCCTTTTGCAAACCGGGTGTATGCCGCAGGCACCGAGTGAGGTACCTGGTCTGAGTTATCTGGTGGATCCTGCATGGCTCCGCCATCTTTCTGACGCCCTGGAGAAGGATCCTGAGAACGATACGGCCTTACTCCATAAAGGAATTGCCCTTTACGAAACCAATCAAGTTGAGGAGGCCCAAAAGGCTTGGGAGCGTGCGCTCGCTTTGCGTCCAACCGCTTTGACTCTGTATAATTTGTCGCTCTGCTCGAAGAATCAGGGCGATTTGACAAAGGCCCTCAGCTATATGGAAAGAGCACTGGAGATGTTGGGTAAGCCGACCAACGGCGCCTATTTCGCGGAGTATATCCGTCTTCTGCTTGACCTCTCCCGAGGTGAGGAAGTGTTGTCTCTACTCTCTGCCTGTGAGGATATGGACGATCGTCTGTGCCTGCTGTACGGTGAAGCCGCGGCGCAAGCGGATCGTGTGGATCTTTTGGACGACGCGTTTTTTGCGCGGGAGTATGCGTATCTGCGTGAGGGCGAAAACATGCTGACCGAACTGTGGTTCTGGCGCGAAGCTCGTCGCATGGCCGATGCCCGTGGGGTCGCCATGGATGAAGCGCTGCTTCAGGAGGCGATGGCCACATGTGTTCCGCCGCAAGAAATCGACTTCCGTATGTTTCCATCCTGATTTTATTTTGCCTGATTAGTGTCTTTCTATATTTCGAAAGGGAGTGGTCTTTCCATCAGACGAGCTGTTTTCCCCAAGGATTCTCCAAGGTATCCCCAAACGCAGGCATCTTAGGTAGAAAAGTCGCGCGTAGAATGTCAAGGCATCGTGGGACATATGGCCCGCTTTGCTAGTCATTTTCTTCTCAGACGCGCGGCGAAACATCGAAGTCCCAAAATGCAGAGTGGAAAAGGAGACAACATGTATGGCAAAAACGTTTAAGAAGTCCTTGGCGCTCGCGTTGGTTTTGGCTTTTGTGCTTCAGCTCTTTGTCATGGCGCCTTTCTCCGCGCAGGCCGCCAGCAAAAGAGGCACTTTCCTGGCCAACTATAGTACCATCGAAAGAGAAGCTGACAACAGCTTTATGATGACATCTACCTCGGGCCAAAAGGTTCGCGTAATTTTCTATTCTGAGACCGTGTTTCGCATTTGGTCCGGTGTGGGTACCAACGCACCGGCTGACGCTGTATATCGCAACGGTACGGTCATTGGGGGCACCCAGGGCCAAACCCCGATGCTCGTCGATTTCGACTTAGGCTCCGCGCCGATGATCGAACTCAGCTTTGACACCGAAGATATCGGCGATAGCACATATGCTCTCTTCAAGAGCGCAGCTTTGACCCTGAAGGCTACGAAGACTTCGAATGGTACCGTCTTTACCTTGACCACCGCAGATGGTGGCTTGGTTTGGGAAGAAGATACCCCGATTGACTTTGGAGCCGGCACGAACAACTATACGTATCAGACACTGAAAATGCACGATGGCGAACAGTACTTTGGCGGCGGCGTGCAACAGGGCAACTATGTTTGGCGCGGCAGAACCATGAGTATTACCAAAGGCGGCTGGGTAGAGAACCAGTGTTCTAACGGTGCCCCGTTCTTCATCAGTACCAATGGGTTTGCGGCTTTCAGAAACACCTTTGGCCCCGGCCAATATGATTTTACCGAAAGCGCTTCCAAGAATTACGCCGACTTGCGTCATACCGGAAACAGCTTTGACTGTTTCTACTTCTATGGTGACATCCCCACTGTAATCGATGATTACACGGAAGTTACCGGCAAACCCACCATCATGCCGCGCTGGGCGCTTGGTTTGGGCGAGTTCAATATCTACACGAAGATGCAGGACGGTCAGCAAGTGGTTGACACTATGCTCGTGCTCCCGCTTGTGGACAGATGGCTTGCCGAAGATATGCCTGTCTCCCACTTTGTTGTCAACGACGGCTATCGTCCCGCCGGCGACCGCGGTTATACGCAGCTTCCGGAAGTTGTGCAGGAACTCAAAGACCGTGGCATCAAAACCGGTCTGTGGACCAGCCAGGGCCTTGAGTCCATCGATTGGGAAGTCAAAACGGCCGGCATTCGTCTCCAGAAGCTCGACGTGGGCTGGGTTGGTCCGGGTTACGACTTTACGCTCAATGCCAACCGCCAGGCTTTTGAAGGCATTGAGAACAATTCTAATGCCCGTGCTTATGTCATCACCTGCTGCGGCTGGGCCGGTTCCCAGCGCTACGCGACCACCTGGACGGGTGACCAGACTTCCGACTGGACATACACCCGCTACCACATCCAGACCTTCGCCAGTGCCGGTCTCTCCGGTATGCCTCTTACGACCTCTGACCTCGACGCCATCTTTGGCGGCTCCGCGGGCACCTACACCCGTGACCTCCAGTTCAAGACCTTCACCACCAACACCTTCATCATGTCCGGCTGGTCCTCCACCTTCAAACAGCCCTGGTGGTACGGCGAACCCTACACTTCAATCAACCGCAAGTATCTGAAACTTCGCCAGGCCCTTACACCTTACTTATATTCCTACAACTTCCAGGCTGGAATCGATGCCACCCTGTTTGTCCGTCCGATGTTCTATGAATTCCCGAATAACCCGAACGTCAAGGGCGACATTTTGACCACGCAGTATCAGTTCATGAGCGGTGACTATCTGCTCGTGGCCCCGGTCTATTCCAACACCACCATCCGCAATGGCATCTATCTGCCGGAAGGCCGTTGGACCGACTATTTCACCGGTAAATACTACTACGGTTCCGACGTCTACGCCGACGGCGTCATCGACGGCTACCGCGCGCCGATGGACGCTATTCCCGTGTTCGTCCGCGCCGGTGGTATCATCCCGACCTATCCGACCTACGAGTACAAAAACGACGTCATTCCGGATCTCATCAACTTTGACATCTATCCGGAAGGCAAGTCCGACTTTACCCTCTACGAGGACGATGGCAGCAGCCAAGAATACAGAAACGGCGAATATCTCACCACCATCATCACCTCCGACGCCCCGAACGCCGGTGAGACCGGTACCGTGACCGTCACAATCGGAAAAGCCGAAGGCAAAGCCCATGAAGCCATGCCTGAAGCCCGTAAGGTCACGCTCGGCGTCAACATGCGCAAGAAACCCACTGCCGTTAAGCTCGACGATGCGGCTCTGACCGAGTACGACAGCCTGGCTGCTCTGCAGGCCGCCGGACAGGGCTGGTTCTTCGATCCGACCGCCAAGCTTGGCACCCTGTATGTCTACGCCGCCTCTTCCTCGATCTACACCGAAAAGATCTTCACCATGGAAGGCGTTTCCATCGCCAAGAACACCCAGAAGACAGAGACCCTTGCGGCGCCTGCTCAAGCGTCCGTCGTGGGCGTTTCCCCGACGCAGGTTATGGCGACATGGGATGCCGTACCCAGCGCCACCGGCTATGACCTCATGGTCAACGGCTCCCTCTACCGCGATGTAGACGACACAGCTTTCGTGCTGAGCTACCTCACCGCCGCCGCTTCCCCGGCCCTCCAGAGCTTCCAGGTGCGCGCGTTCAACGACGAGGAAGTCAGCCCCTGGTCGGCCACCTTCAGCGGTCGTGCGTTGGCAAACTACCCCTCACAGCTCATCGCCAGAGCCAACTGGAAAGCCGTGGGCCCTGTTGCCCCCGCTACAAACCTCATCAACCTTCTGAAGGATAACAACACCGACACCTTCTATTATACCGAAGAGCAAGGTGCCGTTGACTTCAACTTCAACCAGCAGTATCCGATTCGTCAAGTCCGCTACCTGCCGCGCACGGACGTTGTGAACGGCGGTAAGGGTACCATTTTGGGCTATAAGCTTTCCTACAGCCCGGATGGCACGAACTTCTATCCCATTGCGGGTGGTACCGGTACCTGGGACAAGAGCATCGTTGAAAAGACAGCGACGTTCCAGACCGTACTGGCCCGTGCCATTCGCCTGGAAGTCACAGACTCCGTTGGCGGCGCGATTGCCATCAATGAGATGAACTTCATTCAAGACGCCACCGCCGTAACCCTGACTGAGTTTGCCCAAGGCAAGCCCATCAGCGCCTCCAGCGAGTGGGTTGTGAGTGAAAACACCACTTACGCCCCGATCCTTACTCTCTCCGCTTCCGGTTCTTCCACGGCCACAGGTTCCTCCGCGGCCAACGCCGTAGACGGCAAATCTGATACGGTTTGGACCTCCAACACCACCGCCGCGTCCGATACCTTGACCGTCACCCTCGGCAACACCTACTATGTCGGCCAGGTTACCGTTCTGCCCCCGGCCACCGGCGGTATCACGAAGTACGACATCTCCATCCTGCCTCCGGGCACCGGCGCCACGTACCAAGTCGTGGCTGGCGGCGTGTGGGCTGACGATGGTCAGCTCAAGACTGTGCAGTTCAGAGCCACCCAGGCTACAGCCGTGAGAATCACCGGCTACTCGGGCACCGGTAAGGCCAGTGCCGTCGCCGAAGTGAAAGTTTACGCGCAGACCGAAGGCGCCGCGGTTCCCTACCAGTACAAGGTAGACAAAGAATTCAAAGGCTCCGTCTCTTCGCAGATGAGCGGAAACCCCGGCTCGATGCTCTTCGACGGCATCTACAGCAACTACTGGGATTCCAACTACGGCAGCCCGAAGTTCCCCGAATACATCCAGATCGAGATGATTGAGCCTTCGATCATCAACCAGCTCGTCTACTGGCCGCGTACCTCCAGCACCAACGGCCAGGTCATCAAGTACGACCTGATGGTCAGCGACACGGGCTTGGACGGCTCCTGGACTTGTGTCGGTTCCGGCGAATGGCCCGGCGTATCTGATAAATCCGGTCGCGTCGCGGTGCTTCCGCCTGACCTCGGCCCGGTAAAGTTCCTTCGTCTCCAGGCCACCGATTCCACCTATGTTTATGCAACAGGTCATATGTGCGGCGCTGAGCTCGAAGTCTTTGGCACCGGCCCGGCTACGCTGCCTCCGCCGATTGTCATCGCCGACACATTAAAGCCCGGCACTGACTATACCTACTCCGCTTCCTCTCAGGTCTCCTCGAACCCGATCTCCTATGTGTTTGACGGCAGCACCAGCACCTATTGGGATTCCAACTATACGTCTGAAACCTTCCCGCAGTGGATTCAGATGGACCTGATTATCCCCATGGAACTCAGCGCGCTTTATTACACCCCGCGTCAAGACGGTCGCAACGGCACCCTGATGAAGTACAACCTGTATAAGGGCGAGAGCGCGGACGGCCCCTGGACATCCATCGCCACCGGCGACTGGGCCAACAGCGCCGCCAAAAAGACACTTGACATGAAGGGTCTCGGCCAGGTTCAGTTCCTCCGTCTGCAAGCCGACACCAGAGACAGTGTACCCGACGCTGGCGTCAACAACCGTCATCTCTGCGCCGCTGAGGTTGAACTCGTGGCCGCTGAGAGAATCGAAGGCTTCACCGGTTTGGGCACACCCGAAGCTGCGGTACCCGTGGAAGGCAACTTCTCCGCTGCGTACATCAACGATGGTCTTACCTATACCGCTTGGTCTTCTGACGCTGACCCGGCGCAGGAAGTCATCATCGACCTTGAGCAAACCGTACAGGTTATGCGCATGAACCTCACCTGGGCCAAGTATTCCGCCTTTGGTATTGAGTACTATGCTTCCACTGATGGTGTAAACTGGACGAAGATTTACGGCGGCAACGACACAGTGGCTTACGTAGACGCTTACGCCCGCTACATCAAGCTTGTCACCAATGGCAGTAGCTTTGGTAACGGCGTCATGATCTCTGACCTTAAGGTTTGGGGTTTGGCCGTGCCTAAGACCGCGCTGCTTGCGGCCATCGCCGACTTCGAAGCTCTGCCCGGCGGCGAGAACTTCACGGCGGCGACTTACGCGTCCGCGCTGGCGGCTTACAATGCGGCTAAACCCTTTGAGGATGACGTCAGAGCGACCGCTAACGCTGTCAACGCGGTGGCCACCGCCCTCAGAACCGCGCTCAACAACCTGAAGTTCGTCGACATCGCCAATTTGAAACTTGTTGTGCCCACCAACATCACGGTTAAGAAGGGCACAACATACAAACTGAACCTGAACTGGACGCCCGATGGCGTGAAGCTCCCGAACCTCAGCGTGGCGACCACCGCTCCGACCACAGTCAACGTGGCCATTGCCAGCAACGCCCCCGGCGCGGCCGTAGTCAATGTCAACGGCCTCAAAGTGGGCTCTGCCGTTGTGCAGATTAAGGCCAACGACGGCTCCGGCGCGGTTGCGGCTGTAATTGTCACCGTCAACTAAATTCCCTAAGGATCTCACAGTAGCATCTTGAGCTTTAAGGGGCTGCCCGGTCGAGTGGCCGGGCAGCCCCTAACGTTATCCCAATTGTCAAATGAAAAGGAGAGAAACACATGCGAAAACTCAAGAGAACCCTGACCCTCGCTGTCGCGTTGGCCATGATCTTGCAACTGTTCATCATGGCCCCGCTGTCGGCGCAGGGGGCGTACCTCTCCCGCCGCGGTACGTATCTGGCCAACTTCACCTCGATTACGCGCGAAGCCGACAACTCCTTCATGGTCAGAAGCGCTGTCGGCACCAGCGGCAACCAGCAAGTCCGCATCATCTTCTACTCACCGGAAGTCTTCCGTATCTGGACCGGTTCCGGCACGGGCAACAACCCCACAGCTCCGGCGGATCCCGCTTGGCGTAACTCGACCATCGTCGCCGGTACGCTGGGCCGCACCCCAATGATCGCCAACCTCGACTTTGGCGCCATCCCCTTCATTGACCTCTTTATGGACGGCGAGACCGTCGCCGCGAGCACCTACGCCACATTCAAGAGCGCCGCGCTGACCTTGAAGATGGCCAAGAGTTCTGTAGGCACTGTTTTCACCCTCTACACCGCCGCCGGCGATGTGGTCTGGGAAGAAGATGCCCCACTGGACTTTACCACGTCTTACACCTATCAGGTTCTGAAGTCCAACGCCAATGAGCATTTCTATGGCGGCGGTGTTCAGCAGAGCATCAACGACTTCAAAGGCAGAACGATGAACATGAGCGCCGCGGGTCAGTGGAACGAGAACCAGTCTTCGAACCCCGTGCCGTTCTATATCAGCTCCAACGGCTACGGCGCGTTCCGTAACACCTTCCAGAACAACAACTACACCTTCACAAACGCCGATTATTCCGACATCCGCGCCTCAGAAAACCGCTTTGACTGCTTCTATTTCTACGGCACCGACATCCGCTCCATCATCGACCGTTACACCACCGTCACAGGCAAACCGGCCCTGTTGCCGCGTTGGGCGTTGGGTATTGGCGAGTTCAACATCTACAAAGATGAAAACGGCGACATTGACACCATGCGCGTCGTCGACCTCGCTGATCAGTACATCTTGTACGACATGCCCATCACACACTTTGTCGTCAACGACGGTTATCGCCCGCCCGGAGACCGTGGCTACACGGAACTGCCGCGCGTCATTGAAGAGCTTGCCAACAGAGGCTTTAAAACAGGTCTGTGGACCTCGCAGGGCCTGGACGAGTTGGCGAAGGAAGTTCAGTGGGGCGTGCGCGCGCAGAAGCTCGACGTCGGCTGGGTCAGCCCAGGGTTTGACTTTGGCCTGAATGCTGACCGTTTGGCGGGTACCACCATTGAAGCCAACTCCAACGACCGCGCCTACGTCATCGCCTGCTGCGGCTGGGCCGGTACTCAGCGCTACGCCACCACCTGGACCGGCGACCAGTCTTCCAACTGGGACTACATCCGCTGGCACATTCCAACCTTTACGGGCGCAGGCCTGTCTGGTATGCCCTTTACCTCTTCCGACCTCGACTCCATTTACAGAGGTTCGGTTCTGACCTACACCCGTGACCTTCAGCTCAAAACCTTCACCACCACCACCTTCATCATGTCCGGTTGGTCGGGTACCGAGCTCAAGCAGCCCTGGTTCTATGGCGAGCCGTACACGAGCATCAACCGCAAGTTCTTGAAGCTCCGCCAGAGCATAATTCCCTACATCTATTCCTATTGCTTTGAGGCTTGGCTGACCGCCGCGCCGGTTGTGCGCCCGATGTTCTACGAATTCCCGGATGACGAATTTGTCAAAGGCAATAACGTGCCCTATCAGTTTATGTCCGGTGAATATCTCCTCGTCGCGCCGATCTACTCGTCCTCGCCTGTGCGCAACGGCATCTACCTGCCGGAAGGCCGCTGGACCGACTTCTGGAGCGGCGAGACCTATTACGGCGGCGGCATGATGGACGGTTACTACGCGCCGCTCGACATCGCGCCCGTGTTCATTCGCGCCGGCGGTATCATTCCGTTCTATCCGAACTACACCTTTACTGAAAAAGAACCTGTTGACCTCGTGAACTTCCTCATGGTGCCGGAAGGCCAGTCTTCCTTCACCCTGTATGAAGATCAGGGCAGCAGCCAGGACTACAAGAAAAAAGACGAGTACAAGATGACGCTCATCACCTCCGACGCGCCCGAAGCCGGGCAAACCGGCCCCTTGACCGTGACCATCGGCAAAGCCGAAGGCAACGCCTATGAGGGCATGGCTGACGAGCGCGCGAACAACCTCGAGATTCTTATGAACAAAGCCCCGGGTTCCGTGACGCTGAACGGCGAAGCACTGGACGCTTTCGAGAGCCTGGAGGCCCTCACCGCCGCCGGCGAAGGCTGGTACTATGACGCCGCTGCAAAGAGTGGCACACTGTACGTCTACTCCGCCGCTCGTTCCATCGATGAGGAAAAAGTCTTTGTCATCGATGAAATCAGCATTCCGAGCGATGTCAAAGGCAATGCCAAGCTCGCGGTTCCGACCGGCCTCAAGACCGCTGCGAACTCCAGCACCCAGATTCGTGTCTCTTGGAACGACGTAGTCGGTGCTACCGCGTACGACATCGAAGTCGACGGACGTCTCTTCCTGAACGTGACCGCCCCCTATATCCATGGCGGAGTGGCTGCGGGTTCTACCCACAACTATCGTGTCCGCGCTAAGAGTGCCAGCGGACAGAGCGCTTGGAGCGCTAAGTTTGTTGGCACGGCCAACCCGACTTACGCCGACATGATCGCTCGTGGTAGCGTGACCGTCACCGGTCAGGCGGCCCAGCCCGGCTATGAAATTGCAAAGTGCAACGACAACATTTATGATTCCAAGTATTTGTCGGCTGACGTGGTAGATCCCGCCGCGCCGCTGACCTTGACCTTCAACAGAATTTATTCCGTAAACCAAATCCGCTACCTGCCGCCGCAGGACTTCGTGACCGACAACGTCGGCACCATCACCGAGTACCGCATCTCCGTCAGCACCGACGGTAAGACGTATTATGAAGTCGCCACGGGTACCTGGGCCGCCGACAGCACTGAAAAGGTCGCCGCCTTCCCGACTTCGCTGGCTCGTTACATTCGCCTGGAGGCTCTCGCCAGTGTGGGCGACAAAATTGGCTGTGCGCTCATCACCGTCCGCACCGACAGCGTTAACCCGCTGGTTATGAAGGACTACGCGCTGGGCAAGCCCACCGTTGCGAGTTCCGAGTGGGTCACGGACGTCGATGATGTTGTGATGATCCCGCACAATCGCTACACCGCCACCGCCACGAGCACGGCTACCGGTCGCCCGGTTAGCAACGCCATTGACCAGAACACGACCTCGTACTGGCAATCCGGCACGGTGCCGACCGCTGCGGCCCCGGTGCAGTTCAACATTGGGCTGGGCGGCGTCAACCGCGTGACCCAGGTAAACATCACCCCGGGTCAGTCGGGCGCTACCGGCAACATCACAAAATACTCCATCTCGGTGAAGCGTCCAGGCCGCGACACGACCTACCACGTGGTGGCCGGCGGCGACCTGAAGGCCGATGGACTGACCAAGGTCCTCCAATTCAGACCCATTCTTGCCACCGATGTTCGCCTGACCATTTTTGATGCCAACGGTGAGGCCAGAATCAGTGACATCTCCGTCTATGTCAAGCCTGAAGTGGAAGGCGAGAAACCTGAGAGCGTCTTCCTGATGCCGGGCACGAACATCAACACCGCCGGCGTTGACTTTACCTATTCCGCGCGTTCTTCCGCCAACAGCATCAACAATGCCTTTGATGGCGACTACACCAACTACTGGGATTCCAACTATTCCACCGGCGGTTTCCCGCAGTGGATCCAGATGAACCTCAAGGTGCCCACGCAGCTCACGCAGATCATCTACGTTCCGCGTCAGTCCAGCGGCAACGGTCGTCTGGTCAAGTATGACGTCTGGACCAGCACCAACGGAACCAACTGGGATTGCCGCATTGAAGGCAAGGAACTGGCCAACGACAATACCTGGAAGTACATCGACCTGACCGAAGCGCTCGGGGAAGAGAAAATTTCCTACATCCGTTTGCAGGTTTCCGACGTGAGCTATGTGCCGAGCACCGGTCACATGTGCGTCGGCGAAGTGGAACTCTACGGCCTCTTCACAGCGCCCACGATCGACAACGCGCCGTTTGAGGTTACTCCGGTCGAAGGTCTCTTTGCCTCCAACTACGCCACCGACGGCAACAGCTACTCGAACTGGTCCGCCGTGGGCGACACGAACTGGATCACCGTTGACCTCCAGCAGGAGATCCAGGTGCGCGAAGTGAACCTGAACTGGAACACGCTGTATTACCCGAACAGAATTGAGCTCTTTACCTCAAAGGATGGTGAAGAGTGGACCCCGATCTATGGTCCCTCTACCAGCACCGGCGGCACAACCATCTGCTATACCGACAGTGTGGCCCGTTACGTCAAGGCCGTCACCACCGGCAGCTTTCTTGATAAGGGCATCGCGCTGAACGGTTTCAAGGTTTACGGTCTGGCCGACCAGGCCACGATTTCTCCGACTGTCGCCACGTTCTACAAAGAGGCGCCCGCGCCCATCGAAGTAACCCTGTTCAACGAAGGCTTCCCGTTCACGGCCATCAAGGTTGGCAGCGAAACGCTGGTCGAAGGTCAGGACTACACCGTGGACGGCGACGTCATCACCCTGACCGTAGATTACCTCAATTCGCTGGCGACCGGCACGACGAAGCTTGACTTCAGCTTTGTGGGTTGCTCAGACAGAGGTCTGTCTCTGACCATCTTTGTTGTGGATAAGAGCGCTCTGAAAGAAGCCCTGGAGGCCTTTGAGGCTCTTCCGCCCGCCGAAAACTTCACCGCCTTTACCTACCAGCCAGCGTTGGATGCTTACAACGAAGGCGTCCAGATTTACAACTCTGCGTCGGCCACAAAGAACGAGGCGGACAACGCCGCGGCTGTGCTTATGCTCGCCATTGAGCGTCTGGAGTACGCGCCCGCCGCTTCCGTCAAGATCAATACCCCGACCAATGTGGCCATCAAGCGGACGACCACGTATGATTTGAAAGTGACGTGGCAGCCCAGCTTTGTTCCGCTCAAGAATATTTCTTGTGAAGCGACCAACGCGGGCCTCGTCAAAATCGCTTTGAAGGCCAACAACCTCGGCAGCGCGACCTTTGCCATTACGGGTCTTAAGACCGGCAGCACTGTGCTGGCCGTGAGAGCCAACGATGGTTCCGGCGTCGTTGCCTCCGTAATCCTGACTGTCTCTGATGCCGCTCCCCCTGTTGTGGTAACCACGTAAGGTAAAGCCATCGGGTATAATGCAAAACAACGCGGTCGGCACTCTAAGTGTCGGCCGCGTTGTAGGTTGTTAAAAAAGTCCCGTCGAAAAGCCGCTTTTTGATACGAAAGAACCCTGGCCATGCACAAAGCGTGACCAGGGCTCTTCGTCTTGCCTGTCAAAAAACTCGGCTATTCGCCCTTTTTTTCAGTGTTTCGTATGACTGCGTCATCGTAAGAACGAATACACAAAGCATTCCTCTCCCGCTTCCTTGTCAGAGGCAAAAAGTCCTCGTAAATCTTGTCGGCCCATTTATGGGAGATTGGTATTAATCTAAATCTGACCCAAAAACATTTGCACCAAGAAAGAGACAACCACCACAAGCGCTGAGATGACAAAGCCATGGAGCATGGGTCTAATACCGGACTTTGAGACCTCCTTGAAGTTGGTCTTGAGGCCGATGGCACCCAACGCCATCACCATAAAAAACTTCGACAGCGCAGCAACGTTCGTGCTGACTGCTTCGGGTACAATGCCCGTGCTTTTCAAGGCTACCATGCCGAGGAACATTAGAATAAAGTAGGGAAAGATTCTCTTCATGTTGACTTTTTTCTTCGGCGCTGTGCCATCGGGCGTTATCCCGAAGGCTTTCTTTGCGTTTATGCGCTCGTGGATCAGTGAAAAGATCAACACGGTGGGAATGATGGACAAGGTGCGTGTGAGCTTTACGATCACGGAAAATGCGCCCGCCGCATCGGAAAAGGCATAGCCGGCCGCGACCACGCTGGAGGTGTCGTTGACCGCCGTACCGGCCCAGAGGCCAAAGCCCATGTCGCTCATCCCAAAATGTCGGCCCGCAATCGGGAAGAGGATGACCATCAGCACATCGAAGATGAAAGTTGCGGAGATCGCGTAGGCGATGTCTCTGTCTTCGGCTTCGATGGTGGGCGCGATGGCGGCAATCGCCGAGCCGCCACAGATGCCCGTACCGGCTGAAATCAGCCCTGACAGCTTCCAGTTCATGCCGAACAGCTTGCCAAGCAGATACCCGCCGCCGAACGCCGTAAGCAGCGTAAAGCACATGACAATCAGTGAGTACTTACCGACTTGAAACACTTGCGTAAAGCTCAGCGTGATGCCCATTAAGATGATGGCCAGCCGCAGCACTTGCTTGGACACAAGCCCGACGCCCCCCTGAAAAAGGCCGTATTTTGAAACCAAGGGGTTGAGCAGCATCCCGATGAGGAGTGCGAACACGCCGCCGCTGATCAGATGGTAGGGGATGAACTCGCTGATGTAGTTGGCCACAAAGCCGAGCGCGGCGGCCAACGCAAGGCCTGCCCCATACTTTTTGAGTAGATGCATAGAAGTACCTCCGCGATTTTTGATTACAACTTGATTCTACCGCAAATATCGGATAAAATAAAATTATAATTTATTATCATATGATAAATTAATTTAATGAGGCGATTCTATATGCTTGACTTTCGCCACGAGACTTTTCTAACGTTGTGCAAGATCGGCCACTTTACAAAGACCGCACAGGTCTTGCATATGACACAGCCTGCGGTGTCACAGCACATTAAATATCTAGAAGAACTCTACGGAGGGAAGCTGTTTGTATACAAAAACAGGACGCTCACGCTGACCGAACGCGGTGAAAGACTGCGCGATCTTGCGCTTTTGGTCTACGCTGACAGCGGGCATTTGCGCGATCTGTTGAAAAACGAAAGTGAGAGCACGCGAACGCTTCGTTTTGGTGCGACGCTCTCCATCGGGGAGTTTGTGTTGCCAAGCATCTTAAAACAGCTTTTGCGGGAATCCCCAAATCTACACATCACGATGCCGGTGGACAACACACAGGTGTTGCTGAAAAAACTGCGTGAAGCGGAGATTGACTTTGCGCTTGTCGAGGGGTACTTTGATCGGTCGAAGTACGGTTACGCATTGTTTTCCGAGGAGGAATTCGTCGCCGTCTGCAGTGCGGCGCATCCGCTTGCGGGAAAAACTGTTGCGCTGTCCGATTTGCTGCGGGAGCGCGTCATTTTACGGGAGAGCGGTTCGGGAACGAGAGACGTATTTGAGCAGGTTTTGCGTGAACACAATTTTAGTGTTGGTGCCTTTAAAAAGGTCTGCGAACTGGGTCATATGAGCGTCATCAAGCAGCTTGTGGCCGACAATCTTGGCATTACGTTTTTGTACCGCGTTGCGGCGCAAACGGAGATAGTGGACGGACAGTTTCAGACGTTGGATGTAGAGGGTTTTCCCATCCGACGTGAGTTTAACTTCATTTGGTTACAAAACAGCCGATACGAAAAAGAGCACTGTGCGTGGCTTGCATGTTTTAAAAGCATGTATGATGCGAAAGCATAGTACGAATCCGCAAGTAAAAGGGAGAGCCGTAGCTCTCCCTTAAAACTATCCTTATACTAAGTGTATTAACGATTTTTTAGGTGCGGGCAGGCGGAACAAAAGACAAGTTTTATATCGTTGTTTTTATCAGTGTTTAGTAT
>CAYWWF010000009.1:0-19646 GCA_964461745.1 uncultured Oscillospiraceae bacterium
GTCGCTCCCGTGAGGGGAGCGTGGATTGAAATTCCTCGATTGAGAGGATGATCCCCTGAATTAACGGTCGCTCCCCGTGAGGGGAGCGTGGATTGAAATTTTTGCTTGTAGCCGTAAGGGTTGCAAGCTTTTTGCGTCGCTCCCCGTGAGGGGAGCGTGGATTGAAATAACGTCGTGAAAAAAATCACGGATAGCCTTAACGCGTCGCTCCCCGTGAGGGGAGCGTGGATTGAAATGCCACGCAGCTGAACTACGTCGCCATCACACAGAGTCGCTCCCCGTGAGGGGAGCGTGGATTGAAATCCTGTTGGTATATCGCTTACATACATTTTGCCCCACGTTCCCCGCGGGGGAAACGTGGGGCAACAGATCAAGCCCGAAGCACGACTAACCGGCAGAAAACAATCCTCAATATTTCCCCCAGGGTGTGGTGGATAGAAACTACCCGTCTTGACGCTTGCCCGCGGAGCATACTACATTTCAAAGCCTCTTTGGCTTCCTTGCTTTAATCCAGCTGTGACAACCGCGTCACCGTCCGGCATCGCAAAGCGGTTTTCTTTGATGATCGCCCCATTGACAGTAAGCGTTCCTGCCTGGATACCCCTTGACGGGAGTAATCTCTAACTATTTACAATAATATTAGGCCGCCGGGGATTGGCTTCCCCGGCGGCCTGCGGCCACTTAAGAAGTGGCGAGGATGTACGATGAGATTAAATCCGGAAGCATGGGCTGAAGGCACTCTAGCATTCCTGTTTCCGCCATAAAGAGAAGATCATCTACAGCACTTCGATCCCCATGGATCATGGCATCCATCGCCCTCAGATAATACCCCCCGATGCTGCCCGAATGGTAGATGGTTGCAAGTGCTTTTACTTTCGCCATATTCATGGAGGTGCTACGGATCAGTGTCGCCAAATCGGATAGCATGGAAACCGCGCTGACGCCAATGCCAACCTTAGGCGAGTCGAACAAAAATCCCGCCAGCGCACCCGCTACCGCTACTGTGGTCGATACAACACTCCATGTATCTGGAAGATCCACAACCCCAAGCGCAGCAAGAACCACAGAGGTAAGGGCTAAATATTTCGATTCTTTTGCCAAGCTGATGATCGAAACAATCCACTCCGCAACTTTGGTTGACGTCGTAATGATTGTTTTCGCGTCGATACCGCCCCCGCTCGGAACTCTGCCCAATGCGGTATTGATGCTTGCAATCGCAAAATTTCCGATGGTGTCCAGTACGGTTGTATAACAATATGTCGCCATGCTGGACAGGATGCTGGATACGCTCATAGCCGTGTTGATTTCCGCCAGCGTATACATTCCGGTTGGGTCTTTACACATGACCGGGCTTGAGTTGCAATACAAATACTTATGCAGGCTCTGCGGGTCAAACACACTGCCCTGGTATGTGTCCATGCTAATAAACGTACCGGTTATGGGATTCATGTAGCGCGCGCGCAGATAGTAAAGCCCGGTCGCGGCATCAAACTGTTCTCCGCAGTATAGGAACGGGTTGCCTGTGCTGCCGGTGCGTACCAATAGATTGCCCCACGCGTCAAAGACGTAGGTGTCTGTCGCTACACCATCCTTGTCCGTAAGCATGCGGGTATCGCCGTGGCCGTCATAAACGTAGTAGAGCGCTGTTGTCCCTGCCGTCCGGCTGATGAGCTCTGTGCCGCGGGTATAGAAGGCTTTCAGGCTTCCGCTGGCGTCCAGCTCCGCGATTACCTGCGCGTATTCGGTATTGGTATCTACCAAATAACGCGTCGTAACCCCGTTTGTAGTTTTTTCTATGCGGTTTCCGGCACAATCGTACTTGTAGCTCTCAACCGCCGTGTTTCCGCCTTCGGTGATGGTGGCTTTCATGAGGCGATTCAGCGCGTCGTACTCATAGCTGACGTTTTTGCCCGTCCCAGTCTGTGACACAAGATTGCCCGCATTGTCGTAAGTGTAGGTGACTCCGGTTTCCGAGACAAGCTGATTTAGTTCATTATAGCTGTAATTTGTCACAACATCATCCATGGTTTTGCGTGTTCGGTTGCTAACGCCGTCATACTCGTACAGGTTCAAAGTTTTGCCTTCCGAGGTTGTCACGGTCTCAGTGGTCAGCCGATAGAGCTTGTCGTAGGTGTAGGTCACCGTACGCCCCGGTTCCTCGGCCTGCAAGCGTTCGCCGGATCGGCCCAGCGTATACACGTAGGACGCGATGATCTGTCCTGTGCTGTTTTTTACTTCCTCGCGGACAAGCCGGTTGAGAGTATCATACGCATACACCATAGAAATCCCATTGGGATAGGTCACCAGAGTACGATTTCCAGTCGCATCATAGCGATAGGTGGTTTTGCCCGCGGCATCCTCCACGCCAATGAGGCGGTCAAGCTCGTCGTATTCGTAAGCAACGCTGCCAAAGGCCGTCTGTAACCCGGTGAGGCGACGGGCCGCGTCGTAGGTATAGCGGATGGTTTGGCCGCCTGGATACTCCACGCTCACCAGTCCGTCCATTTCATCGTAAGTGTACCGGGTAACCCCCGACGCGTCGGTGGCGGTTTCGAGCTTTCCGTCCCTCGTATAGGCAAAGCTTGCCCAGAGACTGCCCGCTTCTTTACGGATGAGCCTTTCCTGTTCGTCATATTGATAGGTGGTTTTCTTTCCGCCATAATCGGTGGAGGAGAGCAGAAGCCCGCTTTCGTCATACTGCGCGGTGAACGTTTTCCCGGCGGCGTTTGTGGTTTTCACGACACGACCGGATTTGTCATACTCGTATCGGGTTTCGTTGCCTTTGGCGTCCTTCACGGATACCAAGTTGCCCGTCTCGTTGTAGGCGTATCGCCAGATACCGCCCTCAGGATCAGTGATCTTTACCAATCGATCCGCGGCGTCGTACTCATAGTGTTTAACAAAGCCGTTTTGATCGGTCTGGCTGGTCACTCTGCCCCGCACATTGTAGACTGAAGTCATAAAAGACCCGTCCGGGAAGGTGACTTTTGTACGCTTCCCGTTTGCATCATACTCATAGGAAACAGTATGGCCGCGTGCGTCGGTCATACTCGTCATCTGGTCCGTGGCGTCGTAAACAAACTCGGTGCGTCCGCCCAAAGCGTCTATGACCGCAGTATTGCGGTCCGCCGTGTCGTATTCGTATCGAGTAACGCCTCCGGAAAGTGAGGTTTGCTCCACAAGACGGTATTTTTCATCATAGACGTAAGATTCGGTGGCACCATTTTGATGTGTCTTTGTCAGTAGGTTTCCCATGGCATCGTAAGTCATGGACACCGTTTGGCTGCTTCTGTTGGTGGCGGAGGTGTTGCGATTTTCCGCGTCATACTCGAAGGACTCAAAGGTACCGTCAGCGTAAGAGATACGCTCAAGGTTTCCAAACAGGTCGTAACTGTATGTTGTCCGGCGGCCTTTTTCATCTACGGTCGCGGCCAATTTGCCAATGGCGTTGTACTGCCTGGCCACCACGGAACCGTCGGCAAGAATGGTCTGGGTTAATCGGCCCGCGTTGTCATACATGTAACTTTCGGTCAGGGTCTCCGTCCCGCTTTCTCCGGTTCGGACCTCGGTTTTGGAGATGCAATTTCCGTCAGCGTCATAGGCAAACGTCGCGCTGGAACCATCCGCGCGCGTGGACGATGCGACGTTTCCGTCCGCGTCGTAGCCGACGCGGACAAACTGACCGATGGCATCCGTAACACCGGTCATCTGGCCTTTGGCATCGTATGCGTACTCTGTTTTGCTGCCGTCAGCGCCCTTCATCTCGACAGGATTGCCTTTGGCGTCGTAGGAGATGGTAAGCTGTGTTACGTCCATGTTGGATATGGAGGTGATAAACCCCTTGGAATTGTAGGCATTAGCTGTTTTGTGTCCCAAGGCGTTTGTCTTACCGAGCAACTTGCCGTCCGGCGTGTATTCAAACGTCGTCATGTTCCCAAGTGCGTCCGTCTGACTGGACAAATTTCCGTTTTTGTCATACGCACTGCGGGTGGTATTGCCACAGGCATCTGTCAGGGAGAGGATCTTGCCGCGCTCATCATAGATGTACAGGGTGGTGTTGCCCAGTCGGTCGGTCACCGCCTGACGGCGGCCCTCTACATCGTTTTCAAAGCTCATTCTGTTGCCGCTCGCGTCAATGACCGCCACGAGCCTTCCAGCGTCATCGTATTCGTTTCGGGCGGCTCTCACGCCGCGCGGATCGACAATATCGGTGAGGAAGTGGTTTCGGTCATAGGCAAAGCGGGTGCTGTTGCCTGTCATATCCACAACTTCGGCCAAATTCCCGGACTCGTCGTACCGATAGGAGACCTCTTTTCCGGTGGGGCCTGTAATTTTTGTGATACGATTCTTGGCATCTCGAACAAAGGAGATGGACTTACCGTCGGAATGGTAGACGCCGTTTCGGTTGATGGTTATGGTGTTGCCTTGTGTATCGGTGACGCTTTCCACCCCACTGTCCACACTCAGAACATACACCGAACCGTCTTGCGTCGTGAGCTTAAAGCGCGTGGGATTAAACACGCTGACTGCGTCGAGATCCAGCAGTCGGCCGCCATTATACAGGAGATCCGAAGTCGCGCCCACTGCCGTCAGTTTCGATGTCGTACTCCCTGTGGGTACAAAGGACGCGGTAACTCCATAGGTAAACGGCAAAACATCCTGATAGGCAGGGGAGAGCCTCATGGCAAAGGTGTCTTTTTGTCCGTTGCCCCAATCCACCGTAATTTCATGCGCTTTGGTTTCTAACCAAGAATACCGGGGGATGCCAAACGGGCCGGCGGATACGGCGATGTCCCAATCTTCGCCCAGGCTACAGCTGGTGGACAGCGTAGCGCCTGACAGGGCCAAGCTCCACCCATATCCGAAGTCTCCCGATTGGCCTCTATTTCGGCTGTCATAGGCGCGCGAAACAACAAGCGGGAAGTCGCGCACCGCAAAGCTCATGTCGGTAAAGGCCAAGGAAAAGTGGCCGACCTTCATCTCGCCCTGCACCGACACGGTGATCTCGTCGGTTTCTCGCCCACCGGCCCCAATGGCAGTCAGGCGTATCGTGTAGTACCCGTTGTTCAGCAAAGTTGGATCAAAGCGACCCAAAATGCCATTGGAAAGCGCATGGTCGTCCTCGGCGATGACCGTGAAGTCATCGCTACCCACCGGCGCGTAAGACAGCGTATAGTATGCTAGCCCCTCAGCCGAAACGGTCCCGCAAATGTCCGTGGGTGCGGTGACGGCGGCCCCTTCCGCCGGGGCGGTGATTTGGGCGGTCGGTACCGCCTTGTTGTTGGGGTCCAACACCTTCAAAGTGGCTTCGGCGCGAAGCGGATGATCGTATATATCTTTTGCCGTGGCTACGAAGGTTGTAATGCCTGCACGGGCAGGGATAAACTTGGCCTCGCCAAAAGCGCTCAGAGGCAGCGAAGCGCCGTCCGCCGAAAGGGCAATGTCACCGGAAACACCCACGCCGCCGACACTGACAGTGACTGTCTCGCCGATATCGGCCTGGTCGAGGCCATTCCCCACGACGATGAACAAATGAGGCTTCTCTGTATTGACGACGGCTGTGACTACAAATCTGGAGTACGCTTTGTTGCCCGACGGGTTTGTGGCTGTCACTAGGATTTCAAAGCTGCCCGGCTCTTGGGGGATGAAGCGGGCCACCCCGTCTTCATAGGGCAAAGCTTCTCCGTCCGCCGTGGCCGCTACCGTGACCATCCCACTGGCGTCGGAGGCCTCAATGAGAATGCGCATGGTTTCGCCCACATAGACTTTGCGACTTAGATACTGTACCTTCAAATTGGGATATGATGACGCCTCGCCGCCGGAAGGCATCACCGAGACCGTCGCTCCCCTTCGCACGTAGTTCCCGCTCGGGTCTGTGGCAGTGACCACAATGTCGTAGCGCCCGGTTTTGTCCGGCGTAAAGACATAGGATCCCGCCACACCCGTGAGCGTCTGTCCGTTTACCGCCACATCCACCGTCACTTCGCCGCTATCATCTTGGGCTTTGACGTTTACATAGACGGGCTTTCCTATTTTTGTGGCGCCCTGCGTATTCACAACCACCTCAAGCTCCGGCGGTGTAACGTCAAGCTCCCCGCCGCCTTCTGTAAGTATGACAAGAATTGTGGTGTAAGCGCTGTTGCCGTGGATATTCGTGGCTGTAACTCCGATCTCAAAAACGCCGTATCGGTCGGGTCGGAAGGTATAGTCACCCTCGTTTCCTGAAAGTTCCGCCCCGTCGGCTGTGACGACAAGCGTAACCGCGCCCGATTCATCGGTGGCCGTCACATGGATGGTCACGGGGTCGCCTGGCTCAAAGCATTGGGAGGTGTCCACCGTGACATCCAGCACCGGCGTGGATGCTGAGGTTTCTCCTCCAGAGGCGCTCAGGGTGTAGGTCAAGGTCTTTTTTGTGTAGTTTCCGCTGGGGTCTGTGGCGGTGACTTCAATTTCATAGGCACCTGGTTCCTCGGGGGTAAAGGTATAGACATCGTTCTTGCCTTCCACACGCTCGCCGTCCACCAGCACGGAGACAAAGACATAGCCACTGTCATCCCGGGTGTCGACAATTACCCCCACAGGGCTAAAAACCTTGCCCTCGCCTGGATCCAGTCTGACATCCAGTTCGGGCGGGGTGATGTCCGACTCCTCCACGACCAAGAGCGTGTGGGTAATCGTGGCTTGGTTGCCGTTGGTATCTGTGGCTTGCAAAACAAAGACGAAGGTCCCATAACTTGCGGCTGTAAAATCAAATGTACCAAAGGCCGACAGCGCGATGGGCTGCCCGTTTTGTGTGACCGTAAGGGTTTTTATGGGAGACTTTCCTGCAGCGGCTACATAGCACTCATAGCTTTCCCCCAAGGCGAGAGTAAACGGTATGTCGTAGTCGATCTCAGGTGCGTGCCGGATAAACTGTCCGGCGGTTGTGCTGAAAGCGTCCAAACGTGTAATGACCGCGTAAGGAAGGGCGGATGGCAAAAGCCCCGTCGAATGACGGACAATTGTTCCGCCAGAATCCAAGAGCTTAAACCCGCCGTCCAGAGGGATCCAAGATTTTTCGCCCCTGTTCGGGCCTATGCCGCGGTAATTGCCGTAGGACAGGTAGCATTCCGTCCAAACCCGCTCGATCCGAATGGCCGTGATTTTTCCTTGCGCGGTGATAATGGTGGTGGGAACACCCTCGGACGCCAATACTTTTGCGGCCTCATCCGGCGAGCTTGTATGTGTCAGTCCCTGAGCTTGCGGTACGGTGAGGCTGACAATGCCCTTGCGGTAGCGCGCGGGGATGCCCTTGTGCCGCAGTAGTCCAATCAGAAGCGCCGCGGTATCGTAATCGTTGCCACGCAAATCCTCATAGGTCTTGGCAGCGCCCTTTGATGCGCCATAAGTAAATTCGGGCTTTACATTGTTTCGGACATATTCGTAAAGACCCACAGCACTCAGTGAATTGGCAAGCTCCCGCAAAGTCGGTGACAACGCGGTTTCATCTTCCGGCACGGTGTCTGCCACCACCGGTTCCGCGTCGCTTTCGGAATAGGAAAGCGCAGGGGTGGCGGCGGCTCTAAGGCCAAACGGATCCCCCAAAAAGGGTAGGCCGGGCAGTTGAATAAGCAACGTTATGACCAAGGCGACCGCCAAGCATTTTTTCATAGATTTCATTGTTCTAACCTCCAGAGTTCACGGCAACACCGCCCAAATTGGACGCGGGGTTGCCACATATCCAACAACAAATTACTTCACAAGGATCTCATTTCCCCCATCTCGGCGGTATTCGTGGGTGAGCGTGGCCTCTACGATGTGCGGATAGCTCCAATGGGTCTTTCCGATATCGCTGTATTTCAGTGTTTGCTCAGATACGTAACGCTTGTCAAAGGATCTGTCCCAAATGCGGTTTAGAATCGCCACGGCTTGCGCGCGGGTGATCTTCTTCTTCAGATGAAGCTGCCCGTCCGAGAAGCCATTGATATAGCCGTTGGACACCGCGATGTCAATGGAACTGCCGCTCCAACCGCCGCTTCCGGTTTCCACCAACACCTCCGGCTGGCGGTTGGCATAGGCCACCAAAACCGTGATGAGCTCCTCACGGGTCATCGGCTCACTCGGACGATATGTCCCGTCCGGATAACCCGAAACAAGGCCTACAGTGCCCAGATACTCAATTTCTTTTTCCGCCCAATGTCCCTTTGTGTCGGAAAATTTATGTTTGGACACGGCAAAGGAACCCTTTTCTGGATCGCGAATCAGCCTATACATAAGGGCTGCGGCTTCGGCGCGGGTAATGAGGCGATCGGGGGCTATGGTCAAATCAGGGTATCCGTACATGTATTGCTCGTGTGTCCCGCCCATGTCAGCTTTGTAGTAAAAGCGAACGGTTTCCGGGAAATTCTTATTGGTAAATACCTGGAAATCAGCTTGGCCCTCCGCCAAGATCCAGCCGGGCAGTCTTGGGGCAAACACGTGGTAAGTTTCCTGAAGGCCCCAGGTGTCCTCGGCTGTATAGATGATCATATGCGTATCGACGTCAACGCCTTCAATGACATACGGTGTCAGTCCCTCCAATGGAGTTTCGTCGTCCGGGAGACTCACTTCGTCCGTCGGCGGTGGCGTCCCGCTGCCGCCTCTGGCGATGACGCCAAAGCCGCTACTTTGCATGGGATATAGTTTGCCGTCTGCCTCCACATTGTAAATGACGATATAGTCGCCGATGTTGAGTAGCCCGGAAGGTACACTGAAAGCGCCCACATGCTTTGTACCCACCGGCAAGCGGTAAAGTGTTCTCACGCTATAAACGGTGGCCAGCGTATCCGGTTTTAGCACGGAAATCAAGGCATACGCGGTGTCCGCGTCCGACGTGCCGACGTTTTCAATGTCATAGTTTACGGTGACACCATCGCCGAGAGTCACGGTTTTGCGTGGAATGTCCAGTTTGCCTGCAAAACCATATCCGCCCGTCGCGGTAATCTCTATCTCACACTCCGATTGCGCGACAACAACGCCGTCTTCGCGGACAACCGCCTGCGCCAAATACTTTCCTGGCAGAACGCGACCGATGTTCCACCGGGCCGTCACATCTCTGGAGGGTGCAAACAAGTTGCCCAAGTCAAAGGTTTGGGTAAAGTGCGCATTCCCGGCCCGGTCAAGAATGGTGATGGTGTCGGTCACGCGTCCCGGAAAGTAATTTCGAAAGGTGTTTTCCACCGTGTCATGGAGCACGGCCACCGTTTCTCGGTTGTATCGGTTTTTCTCGGGGAAGATGCCGCTTCGAAATCCGCCTTCGGGTGAAACGGTGAAACTCGATTGGGTTTCACAGGCCAAAGTCGCCCCGTCATACAGTCTTAGGCGTGCGCAATAGGTGCCGCTGAGCACCTCGCCGGTGTTCCAAGTGTATGACCCCGCAAGCGTATCCATCAAGGTTAAATCATTTGCAAGCAAGGCCAGTCGAGCTCCGCTTGCATCCGCAATCTCCAGCGTACCAGTCAGCGTTTTAGGAGGCACAAGGAAGCTTTGTGCGGATATGTCGATGTGTACATCCGCACGCGCGCCATACGCGGACTTATCCAGCGTGATATGGCCCAACACCCGGTAGGGGTTGACCTTGACGGTGACGGGAGGGAGCGTGGTTTTAATGAGCGCCTCGGCGGAATCCAAGTAGGTGAGTGTGATGTCGCGGGCCAAGGGGACGAGGGTGTCGGGCACAAGGTCGTGTCCCGTATAAGTTATGTTAAAGGCAAGATCCTGCGCCATAAAGATATTTGCTTTGTCCCACTGGACCGTTACCGAGCCGTCGGGATGATTTGTTCTCCTTGTGGGAGCGGGTGACAGGGTCGTGTCCGCTACCGGTATCACAGTGCCCGGTATGGTGGCCGATAAGGTCACATTGGTACCCGAAAGCGATTTGGCGCTGACCGTCACGCTGCTGACAACGGGACTGTCCCCCTCTGAGGAACGTCTCAGCCGCACTTCGGTCTTAAGATAGCGTCCGGGGGCCAAGTCAAAGGCCTTGGCATTTTCCACCCTTGTGGGCGCGGAAAATGTGACGCCGTCCACGCTGGAGGAAGCATATACCTCAACGTTGCCGTCGCCCTGAATTTCCTCTGACCATGAAATGATGCCCCATTCGGTAGCACTTTTCTCGCTGTCGAAGATGGACGCCCATGTGCCAATCTTGGGTGGCGCGGTGAGCGTGCTGCCGGTCATATCGCTGTAGTTATAGAGCTGACCTTTAAAATCTTGGCTGGTCCAAACCACTTGGCCAATGGGTGTTTTGCCGTCGGCTCCGATGGGGCCTTGGTTGGGATCGATCTTTTGTACGTAGCCCTTGTTTGAGGCACTTCCGGTGGTAATCCAGATAAAGCCCTTGGCATCCACCGCCACACCGATGACGCCGTCTATGGTATTCAACGTGCCCACATAGGTGCCGTCGTTTTTCATGCGGCCGATGCTGGCTTTGTATAGAGAGTGCGATATCCAGACGTCGTCATCCAGACCCACGGCTACGCCCTGAGACTGTGAGTATCCCTGCGGATACGTCCCTACAAGCGTGCCGTCGGGTGCGAATTTTCGGATGTTTCCGTTGTTCAAGGACGAGTTCCAGACGTAACCCTTGCTGTCAATGGCCAATCCGTAACTGTCGTGTCCGTAACCCTGCCAGTTTGTACCATTTGGCCCGTTTAGAGGTTTGGCGGTGTCCCAACGCAAAAGGAAATTAGACGACCAAATGACGCCGTTTTTGTCGATCAGCCCGCCATAACCGCCGTATCCTACAGAACCTTCGGTGCGCAATGTTTTCCCTGTTTGTCCGTCAAGGAGATTGAAAACTCGATTTCCGGTGCCACTGACCCATACATTGTTGTCCTTGTCCACCGACACATGACGGGTTCCGCTGGAGGACACTTTGGAATACAACAGGATACACTCATCCGCTGCCGTAGTGGTGCCGCCGTTTGTGTCGGTCCCACCCGCGTTTGTCCAGGGTTTGATGTCGCCGAGCCCTGTGGAGGTGTTGCACACACCGTCGCCGTTTTTGTCAACCCATCCGCCGTTTTCCACCAGACCGATCTTGGTCAAACTGTTGCCGTCACGGTTGGCCACCCAGACGTTGCCGTCATGGTCAACCGTTGTGCGGGAAGGATTGCGCGGTTGCCCTTGGGGGGAGGTGTAATACTCTCCCACCACCGCACAGGTGTCGGTGTTTATTTTCATCACGGTGCCCTTCGTGGAGTTGGCTACCCAAATGAAATGGAAGGGCCGAGTGGTGTCTTCCAGCGCAATGGATCCGTCGTCGTCGACGGCAATGTTGATGGCGCTGCCGGTGGAAAAATCTTCTCCGGTGTCGTATGTCTTCTTGGGTGTTTCCGCCGGAATATTTCCAAAGCTACCCACGTTCAGTGCCAACGCAATCTCATCATCACCCGGCATGAGCGCATTTTTGCTGAGCGTTCCTCCCAGTTCCACACGCATTTCGGGCGGTGGCGGAAACAACTCCAGCGTTCTTTGCGCGGCACTTCCTTCGGCGTTCTTTGCGCGCAAAACCGCGTTCACTATGTACTTTGTGGGTTGGGAAACCTGTGGCTCAAAAAGCACCAAAGAGAATGAAGCGCTGTCAGGCGTTCCGCCACAGAGAACCTCTTTACTATATTGCAAGAGCGTCTGGCTCTTGTCCTCGCTTAAAACGGCGATGGAGGCTGTCATCTTTTGCGTACGATTTGATCTGGTTTGTACATTCAGTCCGATGGTAACACCTGAATGGACGCCCAAACGGTAATACTCCGGCGTGAATGTTATATCCAGGGAGGACACCGCAAAGCTATCCTCAACGATAAAGGGCTTTCGTGCCATGTCGATACATTCATCCGTGGCCTTGTCCCGGATAAGGATGATAATGTTGTAAGCTCCCGGACCACTCTGGGCCGTATTCCACGGATATCGTCCCATTTCTTTTGATAGCGGAATCAGGCTCTTGTTCGGTGTCTCTATGTAAGCTGAAATGGTCATGGTTGTTTCATAAAAGCCGTCCAAAAGAGGCAGAAAACTCATGTCATCATAGGCGATGATGTTGCTGGGCGCTGTAATGAGGATATCCTGTATGATTTTCACCGGTGATACAGGCGGTTGTTCCGGCAGACTCAGCAGCCAAACAAGCCGCGCCGTCAGAGAGGGCGAAGCAAACAGACTGCCATCCAGGCGCACCACCGCAATCAGTGCTTCCAGCGCCTTGTCATACACTTCCTCATCCGTATATTTTATCGCAGCGCAGGCAAACAGCGTGGTTTTGACGGAGAACTCATCCAGGCCCCATGTACCGTCCGGCCTAATTTTTGACAATAGAAACGAACGCCCGTTTAACAACGCCACATCGAGGGCGTCGCTCGGCTGGCGGCTTGTTTGTTTAAACTTTTGCAGCGTAACCAATGCATGAGCGGTTAAGTATTCGCTGGATTTAGAATCCTTGGCAAAGCTCCAGCCGCCATCGAGGTTCTGCGTGGCAAGCAGATAAGAAACACCGTTCGAGGCCGCGGCCACCTCTGTGAGCGTTATGCGCATCAAAGCGTCCAGCGCAAGAAGGGTGTCCCAACCATCGCTGCGATAGCGGGTGGAAAGCCCAAAGCCACCGTCCTCATTTTGCACTGAGAGGATTTCGGCAACACCGCGCCCAGTTTGCAGCGCGGGCACACCAAGCTGCCGAAACAGGTCGTCGTGGTTTTGGGCCGTTTGCCCTGTAAGCCAACTTTGTGCGCGCAAGACAGTGTCAGGCTTGGAGAATGCACCGGTTGGAACCAGCGTAAGTACTTCGGACGTCTCAAGAACCATTTGGGAATCTCCAAAGGCTCCAGATGGTTTTTGACTGTTTTCCAGCCACTTTACCGCGTTTTCTATGGCGGCGTCATATGGCCCAAATGCCCAAGCGACAGGCACGGGTAGCAGTGTAAAAGTTAGCAACCCTACCATAACGATGGATAGTAAGCGATACTTTGTTTTCATGTCTCAAACTCCTCAATCATATTTGCTCCGCGCCGTGCCACATTGAAAAGCCGCTGATTGCTCGCTACTCGCCTCATAAGACACACGAAGAGAGCGGCGAGGGCTATACAGGTTTTCCAGTACACACTCTTGACACCACCTTGGATTTGGTGATTTTGTCTTCATTATAGGGTGAAACTCTAAAAAACGCATCATCCGTAGCGGATGATTTCGGGGTTTGGAGCGAATGGTATGACGCTCTATTCAGAGGCAACAGGCCATCTCGGGTGCTTGATGAGTTTATTTGTCTAACTTATTGAGGTCGCTTCACAACAGAGAGGCAATCTTTACTCACGGCACCTCGGTCACGCCATAATTTGGTATCCCTATTATGCACCAAATTTCCAAGGTTTTCAAGATATCCATTCCGAGTTTTTCGGAATTTATTTACGAATTTACAGTGAAAAGTTCACAAGAAATCATATGTTTTCATGGCCCCTTTTTCAAAGGGCACTTTATGCGGGTTTGCCCTTGAAACTACCCTTAAACAAGACAAAAGTGTTCACGAAACGCAAAGGAGGTTTTCGCGAACACTTTTACTTCAATTTTATTTTCTGTTGACAACTCAACAAAACCATGCTATACTCAACTTCGTTGAGCTGTCAACAAAAATGGTTTTGGGAGTGATTGCTATGAAGTTTGACAAAGAAGAGAAAAGCGGAGGTAAACGACCGGGCGACAAGAAGAAAATCATTATCGGCGTTGTTATTGGCTTGGTGGTGCTGGCCTTTATCCTACTTCCCATGTTGCTGGGAGGGCTGCGATGATGGCGGTCATCAAGGCAGAACGCCTGACCAAGGATTACGGGCAGCAGCGCGGCGTGTTTGACCTGTCCTTCGAGACAAAAAAGGGCGAAGTCTATGGCTTTTTAGGCCCGAATGGTGCTGGCAAAACCACCACCATCCGGCACCTGTTAGGTTTTTGCAAACCACAGCAAGGCCGGTGCAGCATCTTAGATTACGACTGCTGGACGCAGGCCAAGGAGATACAGCGGCACATCGGCTATGTGCCGGGGGAGATTGCCTTCCCCGAACATCTCACCGGCTACGCCTTTTTGGAGCAGATTTCCGAGCTTCGGCGCATGACCTCGCTGGACAAAGCACGGGAGCTTATCTCTCTCTTCGAGCTTGACCCCAGAGGCGAACTCAAGCGCATGAGCAAGGGCATGAAGCAAAAGATGGCGCTCATCACGGCGTTCATGCACGACCCGGAGATGGTTCTTTTGGACGAGCCCACCAGCGGCCTTGACCCGCTCATGCAGGCGCGGTTTGTCGACTTCATCAAAAGCGAAAAGGCACGGGGCAAAACCATCTTTATGAGTAGCCACATGTTCGACGAGGTGGAAAAAACCTGTGACCGCGTGGCCATCCTAAGGCAGGGCCAAATTGTGGTCGAGGTGCGCCTCAAGGACATTGAGCACCGCGCGCACAAGACCTTTGAGATTAAGCTTCAAACCGCCGAGGAGGTGCAGGCTCTCACCGCGCAAAACTTTGACTTTGAGGAAGTAAACATCGAGAAAACGCGGGTCAAGCTGCGCGTCCACGACAGCCAAATGAACGCCCTGCTGCGCGCGCTGGCCGCCCTCAATGTCGTTTACATGAGCGAGCAAAAATACAACCTGGAGCAATACTTTATGCATTACTATCAAAAGGAGGACGAGGCTCATGTTTAATGCCGCCCTCTTTCGTCAGAGCGTGAGGAAGAGCTTCAAGCTGTGGCTCATTCTTACGGGTGTTGTCTGTTTTTTCGCTTGCATGGTCGCGTTTTTGGCCAATGTAAATCCCGATTTTAAGCTGCCGGGTAGCCCCGGCGGTAGTGACCTCATCACCATTTACGCCGGCGCGTTTTACGGCATGATGGGCCTGATGTTGGTTCTGGTCTACACCATCGCCACGGGAAATAAGCTGGTGGCCAGTGAGGTGGACAAGGGCGATTTGAGCTACACCCTCAACACCCCGGTCAGCCGCCGGGAGGTCATCTTTACCAAGGCGGCGTTTTATGTTGTCTCGCTCTTTGCGATGCTACTCACGCTCAGCGTCATTGGCAGTGCGGCAAACGCCATTCTGTCGCCCGGAAAGCTGGACTTGGGCCTGTTTTGGACGATTAACCTTGTGATGTTTTGCTTTGTCTTTGCCATCAGTGGTATTTGCTTCGTTGCGTCATGCTGGTTTAATAAATCGGGAAGTGCGCTTACTCTCGGTGCGGGACTGCCGCTGGCGTTTTTCCTGTGCAACACGCTGGCGGGCTTTGGCAGCGAGCTGTCGTTTTTTAAGTATCTCACGCTGAACACATTGTTTTCCCCAATGGACATCATCGCGGGCAATGGTTTTTGGCTGGAAGCACTGGTGCTTCTGGGCATAGGGTTAGCGCTCTACGCCGTGGGCATCACCCGATTTTTGAAAAAAGACTTGCCGCTGTAAGGAGAGAAGCAAGATGAACGTGAGTCCGCTGATGTTGCCGGTGCTGCTCAACAAGCTGCGAAAGCGTGTGGATAGCGCCAACCTTCCGCTGCTTGGCGAGTATAACCTGAGCAAATTGCATCTCTTGTACCTCATGGCGCTGTTTGAAAACGAGGCGGGGCTGACGCTCAAAGAACTCTCGGACAGCTTGGATTTTGACAAGGCCAACACCTCACGCGCCATCGCCCAGCTCACCGACAAGGGCTATGTGCAAAAGAAGACCCAGGGCGCGCTGGAGCTGAAATACAAGGTGGAGCTGACCCCGACAGGCCGCGAGGTGGCCACACGGATTTGGCGGCAAAATATGGCCGCGAATGGGGAGATCATTGCCCTCTTTACCCCGGAGGAGCTGCGCACCTTGGCGGACATGGCGGGCAAGCTGTGGGCCTTTTTGGCCGGGGCGGAGACTGAGGCGGGGAGGTAATCGTCCACAATTTGGGGTGATTGCGCTTGGTTTGGCCTCAAACTGCTCTTGTCAACCGATGGTTGACTGAAAATGCGTTGCAAAAGGGGAGATACTGTGCCACAATAACGAAGCGAGAGATGCCTTTGGGCAAGAGGAGGGCTTTGTGTGGATACGGTTTTTGTGGGCAAACGGCTGGCCGAGCTGAGAAAGCTAAAAGGGCGCACCCAGGAGGATGTCGCGCGCATCTTCGGCGTCACCAAGCAGGCGGTTTCCAAGTGGGAAAATGGGCTGTCGCTGCCGGATATGCTTTTGCTGCCGCAGCTGGCCAAGTATTACGGGGTGGACATGACGTGCTTTTTTGCCGAGCAGGCGCATCCGGCAACGGGGAGTCTCCTTGATAAAGGGCCGGTGGCCATCTCCATTCGCAATCTGTCCAAAGCCTACGAGCCAGGCCGGTATGTCTTGAAAAACATCAATCTGGACATACACGCCAACGTAACCACCGCCATTATGGGGCCATCTGGTTGCGGAAAATCAACCTTGCTTAACTGTCTTTCAGGCTTGGAGAGGGTGACGGAAGGGCAGGTACTCGTGTATGGCACTGACATCACCAAGCTCAAAGAACCCAAACAGACGGTGTTTCGCCGGGAACACATGAGCTACATTTTTCAGCAGTACAACCTGGTGGATTCGCTCAATGTCATTGACAACATCAAGCTGCCTTACAAGACGGCGGGCATAAAAATAAAACGTGCCAGAATCGCGCAGTTGCTCAAAACCCTGGGGCTGGAGGGCAAGGAAAAGGCGATGCCGCAAAAGCTATCGGGCGGCCAGCAGCAACGGGTGGCCATTGCGCGGGCGCTGTTGGGGGAGGGACACATCCTGTTGGCCGATGAGCCCACCGGGGCGCTGGATCTAAAAGCCGGCCATGAGGTGCTGTCCTTGCTGTTGTTGTGTGCTAAAGAATTTCACACGCCCGTCCTCATCATCACCCATGACGTCAAGGTGGCGGCAGCCTGTGGCGTGGTGCACTTCATGGTGGACGGCCGCGTGGTCAAGACGCTGGAAAGAGCTGGTGTGGAGGAAATCTCCAGCACACTGATGAGGGTTACCGATGCGAAATAAACTGATGCTGTCCGATATGAGGCAAAACGCAAAGTTATTTGTGGGCACGCTGGTGGCGGTTATCCTTTCGGTGTCCATCATCAGCTCGTGTCTGGCCTTGATGTTGGGTACACAAGCGGACATTGACTATGGGCAGAGATTCAGCGGCGTCAACCTGACCGTACAAAACAGCCGCGACATATCGGTGTCCTTTCCGCGCGGAGACAAAACAAAGACAAAACAAAAGCCGCTTAAGTACACCCTTCCGCTGACCCAGACCCAGGTCGAGTCGCTGACCACCCGCTACCACATGATGGTCGACTACACCTTTTTCGCAAGACCCGAAGGGATATCTTTCCACAAAATCGCCGGACATTCGGCCTCCTCCCTAGCACTCACCGGCTTTGAGATGGTAAAGGGCCGAGAGCCGCAAGACGGCGAGGTATTGGTCGACGCCGATCTGGCCGTAAGAAACGGGCTTGCCCTAGGGCAAGCCTTGTCCATACAAACCCATGCCGGTACGGCGCGCTACATCATCTCGGGCATCGTGGACAGCGCCGTGCCCGAGGTGTACACCCTGCAAAACTATTTGTTTGTTGACGAGGAAACCGCCCAGACCTTGGGCAAGCCCTACAGTGCCGGAGTGGTGTCCGATGACGCGGAAGCGACGGCGGCCGCCCTGCGGGCGGAGGGCTATGTTGTTTGGACTGGCGAATTGGTCAATCGCGCCGAGCTTTTGGAGATGGCGCAAACCAACTCTTCCCTGCTCATCATCTTTTTGACCATGTCGGCCCTCTGTCTTGTGGTTTCGGTTTTTGTCATCAGCGGCACGGCGCGGTTTTCCATCAAAAACCGGCAGCGGAGCTTTTCGCAGCTGCGCATCCTGGGGCTGACAAAGCGAAATCTCACAGCCCTCATCGCCAAGCAAAACGGCATCCTATGTCTGCTCGGTGGCGTGGTTGGCGTTTGGCTCAGCGGCCCGATGTCACGGTACATTGCCGATTTGTACATCCGCTTTGGGGTGGCACCCCCGACCTTTTCACCCCGGCCGGCGTTGTTTTGGAATTTGGTCGCCATATTGGCCGTCATGCTCACCGTGTTTGTCGTTTCACGCGTCACCGCGCACAAGACGTTGACCAAAGCACCGCTATCGGGCTTTACACAGACGGAGGACAGCGCCGTCAAGCAGTCTGTGGGCGCCATCGTGACCGGATTTGTGTTTGTGGGCGGGGGTGTTTCCATCGTTTTGTTTACACCCTTCGAGGGAGGCATTGGCATTGGCATGGGCTTTCTGGCCTGCTTTGTGTTTTTACTTGGGGCGCTGCTGCTGTCGCCCTTTCTCATGAAATTCATCAACATGTGTCTGTCGGTGTTTACGCGAAGAATGGTGAAAAACATGGGGCAGGTGGCTGCGGCCAACGTCCACATGAAGGCGGCCAAATTTGCCGTGGCGGCCATTTCGATTGCCATCATGATTTCCATCAATGCGGTCATGTTGCTCAACAACACCACCTATATGAGCACGTCCCGTGCGGCGCAGTATGACCTGTCAAGCGCCTATCCGTATGTGACCGAAGGAGTGTTTCCCGGTGACATGCCGGAGGATTCTCTGGGGCTTCATACGGTGAAGCTCATGATGGAAACCACCGGAGGCCTTGACAATCTTACGGCCCTTTCGGTCAGCCAAAACAGGCTGAACATACAAGTCTTGCAGGGAAAAAGAGAAATCGAGACAGATGAAATCATGTTTTCAAGCCGATATGCCCATTTGAAAGTGGGAGACATTGTAAACATGTATCTTCCAAATGGAGAGAGAAAAGCGCTCACCGTTTCGGGGCTGTTTGCGTCTCGTGGCGACTCTTTTGAAGCTGTTGTGAACCATGCTCTGGTGGCCGGCACCTTGTTTCGTGACGTTTACGACCAGGTGTATTCCCAGCAGCCTTTGCCCTCCAGTCAGCCCAACACGCTTTCGTATTATGAGGAAAACCCGTCTTTTGACGTGCAAGTGGCGGCCACGCTGTTGATGACGGGCATTTCGGTCTTGCTGTCCATCATCGCGCTGTTTAACACCTTTGCATTGGTCATGAGTGTGCGCCGTCAAGAATTTCATGTGCTCAAAACAGTGGGGGCTAGGAGGGGCCAGATTGTGAAGATGACCCTCATTGAAACGGTGATTGTCACCCTGACGGGGCTCATCATAGGGATGTCTCTGATTGTCGTGCTTGTGGGCCAGTATTCCCTCGTCAACAGGGGCATATTTGATTTTTGTGTGGACAATCAGGTGTTTTGGGGGCTGATTGCAGCTTCATTTGTCTTGAGCTTGCTTTCCGGAATGATTCCCAGCGGCATTACCATTCAAAAGTTAAAGCAAACCGTAAGAAGTGACTGAACTCATGTAGAACACTTCTGCCAACCCATAACGCACACAGCCCTGGGGTGGTCACTCCGGGATTGTTTATGTGGTTTGTGCGGTCAGGGATAAAGATATCGATAGTGCTATCAGTGGACAGTATTTTTTCAAGTCATACGAGTGTATAAAGTCAAATCAATATTTCTTTTGACAGACGAGAGAAGGGGTCTATATGAGCGAAATGATGAAATTTTCCAGCAGAGATGATTTTAGAGATTGGCTCAATGACCATTGCCGGTCGAGTGCC
>CAYWWF010000010.1:0-10573 GCA_964461745.1 uncultured Oscillospiraceae bacterium
TGTATTTCAAACAAAAACTCTTGATTTAACAATGGAATGTTTGAAGGAAAAAGGGCTTTCATTGTCTGAAGCCATTAGACATGATTGGGGAACTTACGAGGTTCGCTTAAGTGATATTGACGGAAACGAGATCGTGATTGTTGAGTTTGCATGATAGATGGTTTCAGTTTATAGGGAGATTATAGGCATAATGAGACCGCATCAACGGCAGCATCGACTTTTCGCCTACAAAGATGGTTTGGCTCGTGGTGCCAAGGGTATCCGAGGAAGCGTATCGCCTAACTCCGTCCGCTTTTCATAAAAGAAGGTGTTGACATGGCAGATTACACCCTCATCCGCTCCAGGCGCAAAACCATATCCCTCAGCGTTTCAGAGGACTTGCGTGTCATCGTCCGCGCGCCGATGAAAATGCCGGCACGAGACATCGAGAGCTTTATCGCAAAGCACAGCGGTTGGATAGACAAGCAAAAGTGCCGGATTCAGGCGCAGAGCGAAGGGCGGCGCAGCTTATCCGCTGAGGAAATAGCGGCACTGCGGGAAAAGGCAAAGCTGCATATACCGCGGCGTGTTTCATATTTCGCCGAGATGATGGGGCTTTATCCAAGCTGTGTCAAAATCACCTCCGCTGCCACCCGGTGGGGCAGTTGCAGCGCAAAGAACAGCCTCAATTTTTCTTACCGGCTTATGCTTTTGCCGGACGAGCTGATTGATTACATCATTGTCCACGAACTCGCCCACATCAAAGAGAAAAACCACAGCGAGCGATTCTACGCTGTGGTGCGGACCGCCATGCCGGACTATAAAGGGCGGCAGACTAAACTGAGAACTGAGTCGAGGGGTTTACCCAAATAGGTGTTGTGCTTGCGCCGAAGCAGATCTAATGGGAGACTTTGTATATCTGATGAATACTCGAAAGGAAGAAAACTATGTTAAATTTTGATACATCAAAGGTACGATGGCTAAATGAGCCTAATTGCAAACTTGTCACAAATGAGAGAATTGTTCTCACCACAGAACCGAATACGGACTTTTGGCAGCGCACATATTACGGCTTTCAAAACGACAATGCCCCTGCCTTGCTTTTGGGAGCAAGTGAGCAATACTTTTCGTTTTCGGTAAAGACCTCATTTGACAGCAAAGTCTTGTTTGACCAGTGTGGCATTGTTGTGTATCAAAACAGTGAGAGTTGGTGCAAGGCTTCGGTCGAATACCATAATGAAGAATACAGTCAGCTCGGCAGTGTCGTAACAAATCATGGTTACTCCGATTGGGCAACCACCGATATTTCCTCTGAAAATAAGGTGATGTATTACCGCCTTAGCCGCAGAGGGAGCGATTATTTGATTGAAAACTCTTATGACGGCGCGACTTATCAGCAAATGCGGATGTTCCATCTGTTTGAGGGTGGCGGCGAAATCCATTTCGGTGTTTATGCTTGCAGTCCTACCAAGTCCTCATTTGAAGCAGTATTCACAGAAATGATGATGACCGAATGTGCGTGGAAAGGGCACGTGGTCTGATGATATGACAAAAGGATAATAAAAAACGCAGGAAATCGTATCCTATCCTGCAACGATTTTGAAAAAAAGTTCGGCAAAAAAATGCCACCATTTCAAGTTATTGAGGGGCACCCGCAAATGGAGTTAGATCCCCCAAAACCGCTTTGGCCACTACAAATGAAAGATATCACGAGTAATAACGGGCAAATAAAAAGCCTTAAGACCGTTACGGCTTAAGGCTTTTGGCGGAGAGGGTAATTGTCAATAATACACGCGCAGCACGATTTGAAAGAAACTATATGTTGCAAGGGTTGCGGGCGCTCCGCCGGATTTTCGGCGGAGCGCCTTTTGCCTTATTGCGGCAATTCTCTAAACTCTTCCTGCATCCGCTTTAGCAGTAACGCCGCAGCGTTTGAAAACGCCTGATGCTTTTTCCATACAACCACAAGGCCAGCTTCAAGCGAAGGTGCGAGTGGCCTAAAACAAAGGCTGCTGTCGCCAGAGGTGTTGATGAGCCCTGCTATGCACAGGGCGTACCCTAAGCCCTCCTCCACCATGAGTGAGGCGTTAAACAAAAGATTGTAGGTTGCTACAATGTTAAGCTCCTCCAAATCTTGCAAGAGCCAGTTCGACATTTGATGTTTCACAAGGCTCTGCCTTGATGTGATGAGCGGTAAGCCCACCACATCGGCAGGGCTTATTTTTTCTTTGTCGGCAAGCGGGCTGTCCTTTCGCATAAGCAGTCCCCATACCTCCTTGTGCGGTAGGCGGATAAAGTCGTATTTTGACACATCCGTAGGCTCGATTAAAATGCCGAAATCTAAAAGTCCCTTGTCGATGCGTTCGGTCACATCGTCAGCATTGCCGCTGAAGATATGATATTTGATGCCGGGGTTTTCCGCTGAAAGCTCCATCGCAATCTTTGCGATAAGCCTTGTTGCTTCAGTTTCGCCGCCGCCAATGCAGATGTCGCCGGTAATCGTTTCACCTAAAGCATGAAACTGTGCTTCGGTTTTGTCAAAAAGCTCAACAATCTCCTGCGCCCGTTTACGCAGGAAAAGCCCCTCATCGGTGAGATTTATTTTTCGCTTGCCGCGCACAAAAAGCTGTGCGCCAAGCTCTTTTTCCAAGTCCAAAAGCTGCCGCGAAAGCGTTGGCTGCGATATATGCAGCAAATTTGCCGCGCCGACAATGGTTTCCTCCCGCGCGACAGCCAGAAAATAGCGAAGTACACGAATGTCCATAACAGCACCTGCTTCGTTTTGGTACAGTATAACACAGATTATTATGCCTGCAAAGCATACTTGTATATTTGTTATAAGTATTATACATGGAGCGAGATAGGCAATATAATAATACTAAACACTTAGAAAGGCTGGGGTTAGGCTATGGATTTAACAGAATTTTTAGCGCAGATGAACAGCGGGTGCGAGGTCATAGGCGGTTCGGATGCTCACAAATACATGACGTTTCTTGCGCAAGAAGCCATGAAAATCACTGCAAAACTGGGCAATGCCTATCATCAGCCAGAGGAAATCCGCGCATTGATGTCCGAGCTTACCGGCAAAGGGGTGAGTGATGACTTTTGCATGTTCCCACCCTTTTACACCGACTGCGGCAAGAACATACATTTTGGCAAAAATGTGTTTATCAATTCCGGCTGCCGTTTCCAAGATCAAGGCGGTATTTTTATCGGGGATGACTCGCTTATTGGACACAATGCTGTACTCGCAACCCTAAATCACGGCATAACACCCGACAAGCGGCACAATCTGTATCCCGCGCCAATCAATATTGGCAAAAATGTGTGGCTGGGTGCCAATGTGACGGTGATGCCGGGCGTTACTATTGGGGACAACTCGGTTATCGCCGCTGGAGCGGTGGTAACCAAGGATGTGCCGCCCAATGTAATTGTAGGCGGTGTTCCGGCAAAGGTGATTCGGCATGTTGAAGCGGAGGAATGGCGATGATTTACAAGGATTTTATGAGCAAAAAGCTGTCCGCGCTTGGGTTTGGTGCCATGCGTCTGCCCACAGTAGGAAACAGCTTTGACGCACCCATTGACGAGCAGCAAACCGCAGAAATGGTGGCTTATGCTGTTGAGAATGGGGTCAACTATTTTGACACTGCATACGGCTATCATAACGGACAGTCTGAAGTAGTAATGGGCAATATTTTGCGAGCATATCCGCGCGAAAGCTATTATCTTGCTGATAAATTCCCCGGCTATGACCTTGCCAACATGGGAAAGGTAGCAGAGATTTTCGAGGAGCAGCTTGTAAAAACAGGCATGGATTATTTTGACTTCTATCTGTTCCACAATGTCTGCGAGCTAAATATTGAGGGCTACTTAGATGAGAAAAACGGCATTCTGGCGTATCTCCGTAAGCAAAAGCAATTGGGGCGCATCAAGCATTTGGGCTTTTCCACGCACGGGCAACTGGACAATATGAAACGGTTTTTAGAAGCTTACGGCAGTGAAATGGAATTTTGCCAAATCCAGCTAAATTACCTTGACTGGAAGCTGCAACAAGCTAAGGAAAAGGTAGAGTTACTTTGTCAGTACAATATTCCCGTTTGGGTGATGGAGCCGCTGCGTGGCGGCAAGCTTGCCGCGTTATCCGTTGAAAATACGACAAAGCTCAAGGCTCTGCGCCCTGACGAGAGCGTTCCGGCTTGGGCATTTCGTTTTCTGCAAGCAATTCCGGGCGTGATTGTCACATTATCCGGCATGTCAAATAGCCAACAGCTTGAGGAGAATATAGCTACAATGTCCGAGGATAAGCCTGCTTCAGAACAGGAGCTGTCGGCTTTGGCGGAAATCGCCGACGGTTTGCTGAGTATGCTTCCCTGCACGGCTTGCGGGTACTGCCTGTCCCACCGTTCCTGCAAGTTGAATATTCCAAACTTGATGTTTATGTATAACGAGCTGTGTTTTAGCAACGGCTTTATTACCCATATGGGTATCGGTGCCATGCCGGAGGGCGAGCGCCCAAGTGCTTGCACTGCCTGCGGAAAGTGTAACGCGGTCTGCCCGCAGCAGATTAAAATTTCAACGGTCATGGCTGATTTTGTTGAAAAAATGAAAAAACCGATGGTGTGGTAAAGGTGGATGGTATGAGTAAAAATATACTGAACATTTCCACGGTATTTCCCCGACGATTGATATTGCTATCTTTAGTTCTGTTCTTCTCCCTTCTTACAGGCTGCTATAGCAGCATCAAGGACATCGGGCAAACAGGGTTCACCTGAAAGCTCACATACTGCGCCGCCAATTACAGGCGTACCATCAACGGATAATACCGATACAAGCAGTCAGTCAAACACGGAAAACCCGCCGCCACAACCGCCGGAAAGCAGCTTGCCAACGGAGAATAGCACACCAAAACCGCAACCAACAGAAAGCAGTCCATCAACAAAGCCAACAGAGAGCAGTCCTCCATCACAACCGGCAGAAAGTGCCCCGCCGCCACAACCGTCGGAGAGTGATAAAATGCTGGTCAACATGAAAATCGGCGATACCATTTTTACCGCAGAGTTCTACGATAACGACTCGGCGCGGGCCATCAATGCCAATATGCCGTTTACTTTGCAAATGGGCGACTATGCCGGGCAGGAAAAGGTTGTAGGGCTTAGCTTTGACTTGCCACGCGCATCCACAGAGACACCTTCCGCCATCCATGCCGGGGAAATCTATTTATGGTCGGGTAACAGCTTGGTGCTGTTTTTTACTACATTCTCGAATTCGTATAGTTATGTGCCGGTCGGGAAAATTACCGACACATCAGGACTCAAAGCCGCGCTTGGCACAGGCTCGGTTGAGATTACCTTTTCTCCTGCCGAATAAAATTGAAACGAAAATGTATCCCTCGATGTCGGTTGCCTATATTCTCATCTATGCTGTCCACAATATACGCCGGGCTTGTCATATGCAAGCTCTCCCAACACGAGATGATAAACTCCACAACGTTCAGACGCCTCTACGATAAAGTGAAACTCCTTGAAGAGTGGCGACTTTTACATGGTGGGTGAAATCTTGGGTCACACGCTAAAAGGCATCAGCATGAAATGCCACCATTTCAAGTTATTGAGGAGCGCCGGCGCAAATTGAGTTCGATCACATAAAACCGCTTTGGACACCACAAATGAAAGAAATCACGAGTAATAACGGGCAAATAAAAAGCCTTAAGACCGTTACGGCTTAAGGCTTTTGGCGTTAGTGGTCGTTTTAGATTCATTAAATCATGCTTGACCTTTCAATTGCTGCTCGGAAGGAAGGCTGACTGCGTATAAAAACACTTCTCTTTTCTGCACATAGTCTGCATCTTTGTATCAGATTATAGTCAAGTAGCTCCACATTGCCGGAACTTCCTTTCAATAGTGTAATAAGCTCACGCAAATCAAGAAGGTGAAAGAAAGCGCCGGTTTGTATCATGGCTTCATACAATTGATCTGCGATTTCACGCCAATCACCCCAGTTCATTAATTCGGTGATAAGAATAATGCAATGAGGGGGTTGGGTTCTGTTTACAGCAAACTCCATGCCATTGGCTTCAAAGATTACATCTCCTCGTGCGAAAGCTCTTGATGCTCCTATTAATTGAGAAATGGCCTTTTTCACTTGCTTTTGAACGCCTGCGGTACGTCTTTCCTGACTGCGATTATATCCTGCATTCAGTACCGATAAATCTTTTGCTTCTATTAGAAAGCTACCATAGTTGTAGAATGAAAAAACATCCGTCAGCTCTCGCTCCTTGATCCCATTTTTTACTTTAGGATTTTTGTGCAGGGTTAAGGGGAACACAGATTCTAACGAAGCCCAGACAGCTCGTTCAAATATGGCACCCTCATCTTTATCATCAATCGCAATGCTGTGATACCCACGTACGCCAACAAAGTGATTTTGGACAACTCGCCATTCTTCGAAAGCAGTTGAAATTTCAAGAGTAGGAATCATGCGGGCATTAGAGTACATATTTGTATTGTCTATAGAAAAGCAAAAACAATCTAACGCATAAGAGGCCTCTTGAGTGAAAGGCCCAACATACAATTGTGACGCTTGCCCAAGAAAATTTATAGCACGATAGGAGTCTTCTTCTGTTAATTCAATATTTGTCCAAGCAAGACAGATGTCCATCTTATTGAACAAGAAAACGGGAAAACGTCGCTCAATAAGGGATCGAATTAATGAACTGTGTTCCTCTGATTCTCGTTGAAGTCTAGAAATAAGAATAGGTGCATCCGGCATGTCCAATATTCGGACAGCTGTACAAAGATAGCTGTCCTTTCTTCCAAAGACCAGTTTCATATGACATCCGGCGATAAGAGCCTTAATGCTTGAGGTAGGAGCTTTAATAAGAAATGCCAGCTCTTCTCCCCCGTTTGCAGGCACATACCAGAGAGAAGCCTCATCTGATCTCATTTCATAATAGACCCGGACACTTGGGATATGCATCGACTTGCCTTCTTTCCAATATGTATAAATCCTGATAAATATATCAAAAGCTGCCGAATAACTATTCGACAGCTTTTGATATATTGGCGGAGAGAGAGGGATTTGAACCCTCGGTACGCTATTAACGTACACACGATTTCCAGTCGTGCGCCTTAGACCACTCAGCCATCTCTCCCTATGAAATTCATCGTTTACGGACAGAAAGCGGGGAACACTGACTCTGGCCGGAAACCATTTTATTATAATGGATGACGCGGGACAAGTCAAGACAGAATTTACGGAGTGTCGACAAGTTGAAGAATGCAAGTTTTGTTATCCAGGTCATGGGCTTGTCGTATTTGATTTGGATATAAAAAGTTCACTCCGTACACAGGCGCGTTGGCTCATACCTTCTTTTTGTGAAAAGCGGACGGGGTCAACCGATACGCCTCTTTTTTATCCATCTTCGTGATGTAGCGTGTGGCGATTTTGGCACCGCACCCCGGGCAAAAAAGCGCGCCATGATAGAGCGAGAAGTCAAGTGTGCCCTCGACAATCCGGTCATTGTACATCTTGACAAAGTTGCTCTCGCCCACCTTTTGATAGCGCGCGATGAAGCATTTGCAATAAGCGCAGCTGACCTCTAAAACATGGCTGCCGCGTACCTTTTTGCAATTTGGATTTTCGTAAATGGTCATACTGCTCTCCCGGTTCATTCCAAAGATATGCGATTATACAAGCAGTGGCAATGTAGGATTACTCGTTCCCATGGGGGTCACCGCCAAAGAAAGACAAAATTAATGATCAGATATTTTTCCTCACGACACGGCAAGGATTGCCATAGGCCACCACATTGTCCGGAATATCTTTTGTGACAACGCTACCTGCGCCAATGACCGCATTGTTTCCGATGGTAACGCCCGGCATGACGATGCTGCCCGCGCCAATCCAAACATCGTTTCCAATGACAATGGGACGGCTTTGTGTTTTCCAAAACGCAAAGCCATCTTCGCGAACGCTTATGCGATCGGCGGCATTCGTGGGGTGATAGGCCGTCAACAGCTGCACGCCTGGCGCTACGCCGCAATTGTTTCCAATTGTGATGGTATTACAATCTAAAAACACGCAATTCATATTGATTTCACAGTTTTCGCCGATGTAAATGTTATTGCCATAATCCACAAAGAACGGCGCGGTGATCCAAAGGTGCTTGCCCCTGCCGCCCAGAAGCTCATAGAGCAGCCGGTCACGGGTTTCCATATCCTCAGACTGAAGATTGTTATATTCTCGTGTAAGGTTTCTGGCCTTATGCCATTGGGTGATGAGCTCTTGGTCCGCCGGGTCGTAAAGTGCCCCGGAAAGCATTTTTTCTCTTTCTGTCATTGTGGTTTCTCTCCTTCTTGCATCTATGAAACAAAAGCTCCGGGTCGCAGGAATATAAACGAAACAATACAAAAATGGCCGCGTCGCCAACGGCGACGCGGCCACGGGTGAACCTATTCGTCGTCTTCTTCCAAAAGGCTCTTGGTTTCCTCGATGACCTTCTGCTGGATGTTCATCGGGGTCTCTTCATAGCGCTCGAAATCCAATGTAAAGGAACCGCGGCCTTGCGTCATGGAGCGCAAGTCGATGGCGTAAGAAGACATCTCAGCCATGGGCACTTCGGCTTCGACCATCTGGCCGTAATCGGAGGGCGTCATACCCAACACGCGGCCACGACGCTTGTTAAGGTCACCGATGATATCGCCCATGTATTGGTCCGGAATATAAACTTTCAGGTTGCCAATCGGCTCAAGCAGAACAGGGTTGGCCTGAGGCAGACCGTTTTTGAAGGCAATGCCTGCCGCGGTCTTAAAGGCCATTTCAGAAGAGTCAACATCGTGATAGGAGCCGTCGACGAGAGTAGCCTTGAGGAACACCACAGGGAAGCCGGCGAGCACGCCGCGCCCGATGCGGTCACGCAGACCTTTTTCAACGGCCGGGTGGAAGTTTTTCGGCACGCTGCCGCCAAAGATTTTCTCTTCGAAGACGAGGTCTTCTGAGTCCCCGGGCTCGAACTCAATCCAGACGTGGCCGTACTGGCCATGGCCGCCGGATTGCTTTTTGTGCTTGCCTTCGACTTTGACTTTCTTGCGGATTTTTTCGCGATAGGGCACGCGTGGCGGATGCAGTTCGACTTCCACGCCGAATTTATTCTTCAGACGGGAGCAGAGTACATCGATGTGGATGTCGCCGACGCCGGAAACCACCATTTGACGCGTTTCGGCATTTTGAACTACGGTGAAGGTCATGTCTTCTTCGGACATACGCGTGAGTCCGGAGGAGATTTTTTCTTCGCCGCCTTTGACGCGCGGCGAGATGGCCATGCTGTAGCAGGGCTTGGGAATCTCAATGCCGGTAAGCGCCACAACGTGTCCCGGAGCGCAAAGCGTATCGCCGGTCTTGGTGTCGGCAAGTTTGGCCACGGCACCGATGTCGCCGCAGACGAGTTCCGCGACTTCGGTCTTGGTTTTGCCCTTGACGAGCTGCAGACGGCCGATCTTTTCGGAAGCGCCGGTGCGCGCGTTGACAAGCGTGGTATCGGCGGTCATTTTGCCGGAGACTACTTTAAAGAACGAGAATTTACCATATTGATCCGAGAGCGTCTTGAAAACAAACGCGCAAGTCGAACCCGCCGGATCATAAGAAACGGTGACGTCCTTGCCGTCGTTTGCGACGCCGGACTCGGTTATCTTGTCCAGCGGTGAGGGGGCGTAGTCTTTGATACCGCTTAGCAGCGTAAGGGTGCCCAAGCCGGTAAAGGCCGAGCCGCAAAACACAGGGGCCAAAGACAGGGAAGCCACACCGGCGCGGATGCCCGCGCGCAGCTCTTCGGGTGTAAAGGCTTCGCCGCCGAAGAATTTTTCCATCAAGTCTTCGGAGGTCTCCGCGACGTTTTCAGCCAAAATCGCGTACATATCATCAACACGGCTGTTAAACGCGTCGGGAATGGGCATCTCTTCGGTTTTGCCGGAGACGGTCTTATAGGCTTTGCGGGAGACGATGTCAATGATGCCGGTGACCTTATCGCCTTCCGTAATGGGAATCGTCACAGGGCAAACGGAGATACCAAATTGTTCACGCAATGCGTCAAAGGTTTTATAAAAGTCGGCGTTTTCTTCGTCCAGCTTAGACACATAGAACAGACGCGGGATTTTGCGTTCCGTGACCATTCGGAAAGCCTTTTCGGTGCCGACACCCACGCCGCTTTTCGCAGTGAGCACAATCAGAGCCGACTCGGCGACGCGAAGCGCCTGATTGACCTCACCCACAAAGTCGAAGTAACCCGGGGTGTCAATCGCGTTGATTTTGTGCTGCTCAAACTCGATGGGCAGGGGAGTGGCGGAAATGGAAATGCCACGCCGTGTCTCTTCCGGATCATAATCGCTGACGGTGTTGCCGTCGGACACTTTGCCCAGACGGTCGCACCCGCGGGTCAGAAACAAAAGACTTTCAGACAGCGACGTTTTTCCGTCGCCGCCGTGTCCGAGTAGGGCGATGTTGCGAATGTTTGCTGTTGTTGCGCTCATGTGGCACTCCCCTTTATCTTATTACTTTGGAAATATAAAAACAGTTCATCGATGCTTCTTTTCCCCGCTTG
>CAYWWF010000010.1:10673-18056 GCA_964461745.1 uncultured Oscillospiraceae bacterium
ACACCAATAGCCGGACTGAAGCGCGAGAATTTCGGTGACCGGCGGTCTTGTGATGTTTTCAGGCGCGAAAAGCAGCAAAAGCGGCCGAGAGACGGACGGTGCTTCGGAGTTTTTTTGCATGAGGGTTTCACCGAGAAGCAGTGTTCCCTCGGCACCAGTCAAAACAGCAGTTTCTTTGGTATTTGATGGCGTTTCCGTTTCTGAGTTGTCTTCGCCGCCCGATTTTTGCACAAAGAATAAGACGGAGGCATTGTATACGGGTTGTTTCTCGATGCGCTGATGATAGGTGATGACTTCGAAATCCTGGCTTGACGCCGTCGTCAACTCCGGCTTGCGCGAGAGACCTTGTTTACGCAAAAGGGAGGCAAGCGCGGACAAGGGTGCGTCGGTGAGCACTTCGGGTGTTATCAGATGCAGACGCATATCCAGCGCGCTGCTGAAGGTCACTTCGCCGTTTTCCCCTCGGTAGACGACATCGGCACCGCCGGAGGTTTTTGTGGCGTCCGGGAGAAAAGAAGAGGCCAAAAGTGCCTGCGCGTCCGCGTTTTCTCGTAGATAAAGAGTGAAGAGGCCGGGTGTGAGCGGCGGCAATATTTCTTGCTCAATGGCAACGCCGCGCTGAGAAAGCAGCTCGACGAGCTGCGTTTGAGCGGCGCGCCGTGTTTGAGACGCGCCCCAAAGACGCCCGGCCCAAAGTGCAATGAGCAGCACGTTGACCAAGAGGAGCAGGGCGAGCATGATGTTCTTGACGCGGGGCCATTCCATAACAAACCTTCTTTGTAAGGGGCGCGCCCTTTGGACTTGTCGATGGAGAAGGGAGCGCGGATTCATCGGCGATCACTCGGCGGTCCAGGTGCTGTGCAGGGCCTCTCCGCCTGTATCCACATAGGACAGAACCAAGCGTAGGTCATCGTGAACCAGTAGCATGGCCATGGTTTCAGACAGTAAGACGTCCGTTTCCTCGGTCAGCCGATGTGTGTGCAGTGTGGCCGAGACTTCCACAATCTCATCGCCGGCAAAGACCACCGTGGCCGCGTGGGCATCACCGTGGCGCACCGAAGCGCCCCAGACGGTTTCATCAAAGGTTACGACGGCGCGTCCGGTCTCGGGATCGAAATTGTACCCACTGAAGATCAAACGACTGTCGCCCCAGTGGGAGGCCAACGTTTGCCAGAGCAAGCGCGCTTGTTCCACCCGTTCGGCGCGCTGTTTAGCCGTGTCGGTTTGGAGCACCTGGGAAGGATCGGCGCAGGTAAAGTGTAAAACACCTGTGGGCGAGAAGGAGGCGCTGCGCGGTTCGTCGACGTATACGATGGTGCCGTCATTTTTCAGATAGCGAACGAAGGTGTCGGGATTGAGACCGAGCAAACGCAAAAAGGCGCTGAGGTCGATGGCGTTCAATGGAAGCGGTTTGTGCTGCACAACCGGGGGGGCCGGAGGCGCGTCAAAGACCATGGTCATCGCTTTCATACCGTCAAATCCGGCGGTGTCGCCCCAAAAGCGAAACGGCAACAATCCGGTTGCGTCCGGTAGCGTAAACGGCAGCGATGTCGTAAATCGCTGTACGGTGTCCAGCGTGCTGTCGGCAAAGAAGAGGGTTCGGTAGCCGCCCTCCTCGGTCAGATAAACAAAGCGTACGTCCATGTCCATCTCTAAGCCCGGTGCGGCGGTGGCGTCCCACCAGCGGCAGAGCAGTGAGTAGGGGACGGGAAAGAGGTATTCGCAGTAAACGCCGGTGTTCTTCAGCGCCTGAAAAAACGCCGCGCGTGTAGACGGTTTGGGCGGCCTGGCGGCGTCCAGTGTTTGCCGCAATACGGGCCTGAACTCCGTGAAAAAAGCGTCCACCGTTTTCGGGTCGTATTGCGCGCCGCGTCGCTCCGTTGCCATCACCGCCACGCGCACCGGGGAGGCGGCTTCCTCACCCGAGAGCAGTGTACCGGGGTCATAGACAGGCAAGGCGCGCGGCCCGAAGCCAAGCAGGGAAGCGATGCTGTCCCAGGCGCTACCGTGCGCCGAGATGGTGGTGCTGTCAAACACAAAGATCAAAAGTGAAAAGCAGAGAGCCGTAAGAAGCAGGAGGAAGACATACAGACTTTTCAGCCGTTCCCTCCGACGGCGTCGGGCTCTATCGAAATCCAACGTTTTCATAGTCGTTTCTCCACAGGCAGGCGGATGATCATCGTGGTGCCTTCGCCCCACTGACTATCCACCGCAATGGTTCCCTGGTGTTTGTCCACAATTTCTTTGGCGATGGAAAGCCCAAGACCACTGCCGCCGGAAGCGCGTGCGCGCGCCTTGTCCACCCGATAAAAGCGGTCAAACAGCCGGGGGATGTCCTCAGTGGGAATGCCGATGCCGTTGTCGCGCAGCGCAATGCGCACGAAGGCGGGCGCGTTCTCGGCCTCCATTTCCAGGGAGAGGGACAGGACAATCTGGCCGCCCTCCGGGGTATATTTGATTGCGTTGGACAGTAGATTTACAAGCACTTGCTCAATGCGGTCGCGGTCGGCGCTGAGCGTGATGGCGGTTTCGGGCGGGTCAAAGAGTAAAGTTTGGTTCTTCTTTTCGGCTTCAAGGCGAAACGCGGCGAGTACATTTCGGCAGACCTCCGCTATGGGGAAGCTCGTGAGATGCCAATCCATTTTGCCGTAGTCGAATGAAGAGAGCGTGAGCAAGTCCCGGACAATCCGGTTCATGCGCTCGGCCTCTTTGAGAATTACGGAGGCAAAGCCGCGCGCTTGTTTTTCGGGCAACTGTTCGGCATCCACAAGCGTTTCGGCGTAGCTGTGGATGTTGGTCAGCGGTGTGCGCAGTTCGTGCGAAACGTTGGAAATGAACTCGCGGCGGAGCTGATCCAGACGCCGCTGTTCGCTGATGTCGTGGACAACCGCCATGACACTCTCGGAGACGTCGCCGCCAAAGGGCGCGAGATTGACTTTGAGACAGCGGTCGTTTACGGTCATTTCGCGCTCCAAAAACGCGGGTGGTTTGAGCGCCAGAACCTCTTCGATCGCGGCCATGGCGCCGAAAATGTCGTCCCAATCCGAGGAGGAAGCAAGTGTGAGAGGAGAAAACGACGCCGCGTCTTCGGGCTGGGCTGCGGAGGGTGTGTCCAAACCGAGCAGGCGCGCGCCAGCGAGGTTGATTTGTGTCAGTGTGCCGTCGGCGGTGAAGGCTGCGACGCCGTCGGTCATATGCAAAAACAGGGTGCCAAGCTTGTCGCGCTCGGCGCCTACGTCTTCAAGTGTCTGTTTGAGCTCATCGGCCATGTTGTTGAACGCGCGATTGAGTTCGCCGATTTCGTCGGAGGTGCGCACGGGTAGATTCTCGGAAAAGTTGCCGGAAGCCAGACGAGACGCGCCCTCGGTCAAGCGCTCAAGCGGCGTGGTGATGGTTTTCGAAAGAAACAAGGACAGCAAGATGGCCGTAGCCACGCCGAAAAGCAGCGCGCGCAGGATGATGGAAAACAACGCGCTGATGAGATCGTGGTAGCTTTTTTTGGTGTCTCGGATATAGATGATATAGCTACTGTTCTCGGTTGCGATGGGTACGGCGGCGTCCATAAAACTCCCGCCGATTTCTTGCGAGTAGTAAGGCGTGCCCGAAAGCGCCGAGAGAATTGCCGGTGTCGTGTCCAGCGTTTGACCGCCCGCGGCGTCGGAACCGGTCAGATAGGCGCCCGATTGTCCGTCGAGGATGTAATAGTTTCTCTGTTTGGTGTCCAGACCCAACAGGCCCGAATACGCGCGCATGACATCTTTAAAACGCTCCGGTGCGTCGGGGGCGCGCACAGCTTGCCAGAGCGCGCCGATGAAGTCTTCCCGCTGCGAAAACGCCTCCACCATTTGCTGCGCAAAGGCATTTTGCTGGAAATGAGCCACGCTGTTCATCAGAAAGGCTCCAGCCGTAGCCATCATCAAAAGGATGAGCAGCACCATAAACAACACCAATTTGACGCGCAGAGAACGCATGGACTCACCCCCCTAGGTTGTCGAAAAAACGCTGCGCTGGTTTTTTCGACAAGTATAGACACCGGCCTGAGGGCCGGCCCCCCAATTTTCTGAGGAAAATTGGGGGTTAAGGAGTTTTTCCGGTGCGCATGTCCCCGGAAAAACAATGAAACTTTATTTTCCGCCAATGGCGGAAAACTCTGCGAGGCTTTTTAGATGATTATTTTTGTCGGGCCAAGAGATAGCCGGAGCCGCGGCGTGTGAGCAACAACGCGGGTTCACTGGGATTGTCCTCAATCTTTTCCCGCAACCGCCGCATGGTCACATCCACGGTGCGCAAATCGCCAAAATAATCGTAATTCCAGACCTGGGCCATGAGTTCTTCGCGCGAAAACACTTGATTTGGGTGACGCATTAAAAAATGGAGCAGATCGTATTCGCGTTGGCTCAAGGATACGGCCTGTCCGTTTTTCAGCACTTCCATGCGCCCCGGATGTAAAGAGACGCTACCGGCCAGAAGCGACTGCCCGCCTTGGACACCGTCCACAGCCGAGCGTCGAATGTTCGCGTTTACGCGCGCCAGCAGTTCACGCATCGAAAAAGGCTTGGTGATATAGTCGTCGGCGCCGGCCTCCAGACCAAATACTTTGTCGGACTCTTCTTCGCGGGCTGTAAGCATCAGAATGGGTATATGTGAGCCTTCCGCGCGAAGCGCTTTGCAGACGGAAAAGCCGTCACGCTTTGGCAACATGACATCCAGCAGGATCAAGTCGGGGGTCTTCGCGCGCGCCAGATCCAGTCCTTCTTCGCCGTCGGACGCCGAAAGCACGGTGAAACCCTGCTGCTCTAAATTGAAAGTTAAAATCTCGACAATGGACGGCTCATCTTCCACGATGAGGATGCATTTACTCACGGGAAACCGCCCCTTCCGCGTCGGACGCTTGCAGAGAGGAAAGGAAAATCGCGCTTACGGTTTTGGCGTCCTTGATCTCATTGCGGCGGATTCCGTCCAGAACAACCGAAAGCGGCACATGCTCCACGGCGAGCCATTCGTCCTCGTCCGGGCAGGCTGAATGGCTCTCCAAATCACGGGCTTCATAGAGGTACAGTTTTTCTCCGTAAACACCCGGGGAAGGGTAGATCACACCCAAAAAACGCAGCTGTTCTGTGGTGTAGCCCGTCTCTTCATAAAGTTCACGGGCCGCGCACACCGCCGGATCCTCGTTCGGTTCGAGTTTGCCAGCGGGGATTTCCAACGTGAGCGTCAAAAACGGATAGCGGAATTGCCGCACCATGACCACGTTTCCGTCCGAGGTCAGCGGCAAAACCGCAACACCACCGGGATGCTCCACAACCTCCCGGGTGACCACTTTGCCGTCGGGCAACGCCGCTTCGTCCATACGGACCCGTACAATTTTGCCCTCGTATACGACGTTAGAGGAAAGTGGTGTTTCTTCGAGTTTCACGGTCATCCGTCCTTTCGGTGGGCTATCCATCCATGGTTGTGCAAATCCATGTCCCAGTATACACGATGGCGCGACGCTTAACAATCAAAAAATGTAAGATGGTGCATGTGATGAAGGACAATTGCGCGGTGTTGCATAAGATGTACTTAATTGTAGCAGTTGGTTCACACTTTCTTTTGTCATATTGTGTTTTTATGAAACAAATTTCAGATGAAGGCCGAGAAAAGATAACAAAATGAAGGTTGATAAAATGTAAAAATGTTAACAATTTTGAAAGATATGCATAACATTATTGACGATGAATCGAAAGAAAAACGAATTACCCGCCCGAAAACTACCCGAATACATGCCTGAAACCACCCCTGTGGGTAGTAGAAAAAACTGGAGACATGATTTATCATTAAACCATCAAAACAAGCACAAGCGCGGACCCCCAACAAAATGAAAGGAGACACAACAAGAGAATTCCTCCCGATTGAAAAAGGTTCCTCGCTTAAAAAAATACCTCCCAAACCTCTCTCAATACTCCTCCTCTTCTCCTCTCCAACCAAATGTTCCCCGACTCTCTCCCACGAGTCTAAGTAATTTCCATCCCTTCTCATTCCTCCTAAAAGCGTATCCTCCACCTATCCTCCTTCTTCACCTCCCTAGCGTTTTCATTCCCTTCTCTTACTCCTACTCCTCCTAACCCCCAACAAACTCCTTTCGCATCCCTACTTCATGCTTACTTCCCCCCAAAATGGAGGAAGACAGGGCCACCATATCGTGATGGACAATACCTGTCTTCCTCCATTCCTCCCCCAAAGTGGAATGAACGTGTTAAGAAGATTTTTTACATACCCGTACCAATCTGTTAACTCCCGCTAATAGGTTGGCCTCCACCACCTAGCAGCATACGGAGAATTCGAGAGACCAGGTGTCCCAGACCACCTGGTCTCTCAAGTCATTGTTTTAGATTCAAATGTTAAGGATACTGATTTGACCCCCGCCGTTTGGCGGGGGTCAAATCAGTTTGTCAAAGAATCGCTACGATGGATTCTTTGACATATTTGGAATCGGCCTGTGGGCCGGAAACATCGATTTTCTGAAGAAAAGCGACGAGAGCTATGGAGTTTTTCCGCTGCACATGTCTCCGGAAAAACAATAAAACCTCTATTTATCCGCCAAAGGCGGAAAAATCTGCGAGGCTTTTTTGACAGTCTGTTCCGCCTATGACGGGGGGCAACTCTGTAAAGACACGCGACCGTCCCTGATTGTCATTACAAGACAACCAGACCCCATCTGAAGGCTCAGTTGGTCTTAATTATGTATATAGAATTTGCTAAAAAGTTATACTACAGACAACAAGGGGGAGATTGCGCGTGAAACCACAGACATATGAAGAGCGGACAAAACAGTGCGCACCCAAAAGCAAAGTGGGCATCAACTGCTTGTGGGCCTTTGTCACCGGGGGCTTGATCTGTGTGTTGGGGCAGGCGTTGATGCTTTTCTTTCAGTCTGTTCATTTGACCAAAGAGGAGATCAGTATGGCCGTGCCGGTGACGCTCGTTTTCCTCGGCGCGTTTTTCACCGCGTTGGGACTGTATGACAAAGCCGCTCGGTATGCCGGAGCGGGTACACTCGTGCCGATTACAGGGTTTTCCAACGCCGTAGTTTCACCGGCGATGGAGTTTAAGTGCGAAGGCTTTGTCTTGGGAACCTGCGCGAAAATGTTCATTGTCTCCGGTCCGGTGATTGTTTTTGGGCTGTTGGCGTCTGTGCTATATGGCATCATTCGATTGATATTCTGTTGATTTGCATTCTATAGAGCAAAGGTCTCGCAGAGTTTTTTGCCGCAGGCAAAATATTAGTTCAATTGTTTTTTCGGGGACATGCGCATCGAAAAAACACCAGAACCCGCCGGTTTTCCGTAGAAAACGGGCGAAACCGGACCGCAGGCCGGGGCCCAATTTTGTTGGAAAAACCAG
>CAYWWF010000011.1:0-8239 GCA_964461745.1 uncultured Oscillospiraceae bacterium
GAGCCTTCCAGCTCAACAACCGGCTGACGGTTGACGGCATTGTCGGCACAAGCACCTGGAACGCGCTGATCCAGCTGTACGCGCCCTTGGCCATTTGCGGGGGTACGCCCGGCGGCCCCACTGCCCCGACCGCGCCGACAGCTCCCTCCGGCCCTACGGCTCCGGCAACCGGGGAGACGCTCTACACAGTCAAGTCCGGCGACAGCCTCTACACAATCGCCCAGCGCTACGGCACGACACCCGCGGCAATCCGCAGTTTAAACAACCTCAAAACCGACGTGCTGCAAATCGGCCAAGTGCTGAGGATCCCCACCACAGGCGGCACGGCAGCCCCGACGGCCCCTACTGCGCCGACGGCTCCGACCGCACCTACGGCCCCGACAGCACCCTCCGGCCCCACGGGTGGCACAACCGGGGAGACGCTCTACACAGTCAAGTCCGGCGACAGCCTCTACACAATCGCCCAGCGCTACGGCACGACACCCGCGGCAATCCGCAGTTTAAACAACCTCAAAACCGACGTGTTGCAAATCGGCCAAGTGTTGAGGATCCCCACCACAGGCGGCACGACGGGCGGCACAACCGGCGAGACGCTCTACACGGTCAAATCCGGAGACAGCCTATTCTTGATTGCCCAGCGTTTCGGCACGACCGCCGACGCGATCAAACGACTCAACAACCTCACAAGCAATGTGATTTACATTGGTCAGGTGCTTAAGATTCCGACGTAATGAATAAGTTTCCACCAAACAAATGGCTGCAACACAATGAAGTGTTGCAGCCATTTGTTTGGGGTATCTATCTCATTGGATTAACACTTGCTTTTTACAATCGCCTCGGTGTCCATTGCGATCACCAGTTCTTCGTTTGTGGGCACCACCAGAATTTTGCCGCGGGAACCGGGGACGGAAATCTCACCGACCACGCCGGGCAGGTCATTTTTGGCCTCGTCGAGAGTCAGCCCCATAAACGAGAGGCCTTCGCAGACACCGCGGCGGATGCGAATGTTGTTTTCGCCGATGCCACCGGTGAACACGAGAAGGTCCACGCCGCCCAAGATTGCCGCGAACTGTCCGATTTTTTTCTTCACACTGCGCATGAAGATGTCCAGCGCAAGCCGCGCGCGCTCGTTGCCCGCGTCGGCCTCACGGTCGAGGTCACGGAAGTCCGAGGAGATGCCCGAAATGCCGAGCATACCGGACTTCTTGTTGAGGATGTCGGTGACGCCGTCGATGTCGAGGTTTTCGGCGTGGGCGATGAACTGATGGATGGCCGGGTCAATGGAACCCGAACGTGTGCCCATCGGGAGACCCTCAAGCGGCGTCATGCCCATCGAGGTGTCCACACTCTTTCCGCCGTCGATGGCGGCCAGAGAGGAGCCGTTGCCGAGGTGACAGGTGATGATCTTGAGTTCCGAGATCGGGCGACCGACCATCTCCGCGGCCTGCGCGGAGACATAGCGGTGCGAGGTGCCGTGGAAACCGTAGCGTCGGATCTTCAGGCGCTCGTAATACTCGTAGGGAATCGGATACAAATAGGCACTTTTGGGCATGGTTTGATGGAAGGCCGTATCAAACACCGCGACCTGCGGCACGCCTTTCATCTGATCCTTACAGGCGTGGATGCCCACGAGAATCGGCGGCGTGTGAAGCGGCGCGAGCTTTACGTTGTCCTCCATAATTTTCAAAACTTCGTCGTCAATCAGCGCCGAAGCGGCAAAGTCTTCGCCGCCGTGTACCGCGCGATGCCCCACAGCGGTGATTTCAGACAGGCTTTCGATGACACCGCAGGTTGGAGATGTGAGGCGTTCAATGACGGCGGCGATGGCCGCGTAGTGATCGGGCAGCGGCACATCTTCCACCAAGCTGTCCGCGCCTTCGGGTGTGTGTTTGACGCGCCCGTCGATGCCGATGCGCTCACAGAGGCCGCGCGCCAGGACGGCACGGCGTTCCATGTCCAGCAGTTGATACTTCATTGAGGAACTGCCGGCGTTGATGACAAGAATTTTCATATCCATATCCCCTTGTTGTTTTGTTCGCGCACATCTGCATTTTTCAACAGACCCATACAAGTATTGTCCCCTCTTTTCCTCCGCCGCAGGCAGGGGGAAAAGAGAAAAAATCTCAAAAACCGTCGCATCTGTTGGCGGCAGCGCTCGATCTGTTGGGCATATTTCAGAGCCCGAAAAACAGTACATCTTGCCGAACTGTGATAACTCGGCAAGAATTCTTGTATCATATCATATGCACCGGCTTATGACAAGACGGTAACGCTAAAAAAACTTGGTTATTTGCACATTAAGTGCAAAAACTCTTACGGTCCGACAAAGGGTGTATCTTTGCGTTTTGTCACAGATTGTTTACAAAAGAAGTTTCACGAGGGGCTTCCCTTGGAAGGTCAATCCATGATATTATGTAAGGCAATTGAGAGGATTGTCTTGATTTAGCTTTCCTTCCGCCCGCGGCGGGCGGGAGGAACACGAAAGAAATCCGCAGGGATTCGGCCAAGCAAAACCATAAGTTTACGATGTGGGACTGGTTTTGATGGATGTCATCCATGACATTTTGCAAAACATGTGGCGCTATCTGAGCACCGTGTCGATCTGGGACGTCTTTGACGTGCTGGTGGCCACGGTGGTGATCTACAAGCTCATTTCCATGCTGCGTCGCTCCAACGCCTTGCGCGTGTTTCGGGGCATACTTTTGCTGCTTGTCGTCCTTTGGGTATCGGATCAAATCGGGCTTCACGTCATCAGTTATGTCTTGGCCAACACGATGCAAATCGGACTGTTCGCGCTCGTTGTCGTCTTCCAGCCGGAGCTGCGCCGCCTACTGGAGCAAGTAGGGGCCAATCGGTTTAAGCAAATGATCTGGCGAGAACCTGTGAGTCACATGGATCAGGTGATCCGACAAACCACGGCGGCTTGCAGCTCGCTGTCCTGGCGGCGCGAGGGCGCACTGATTGTCTTCCAGCGCAAAACGCTGCTCACCGACATCACGCGCACCGGCACCTTAATCCACGCCGACATCTCCGCAGAACTGCTGATGAACATCTTTTACCCGAACACCCCGCTGCACGACGGCGCGGTGATCGTTCAGGAGGGCCGCTTGGCCGCGGCGGGCTGTATGTTGCCGCTGACAGCCAACATCAATGTGGATCGTGAACTCGGGATGCGCCACCGGGCCGGACTCGGCATCAGCGAAGTTTCCGACGCGGTTGTCGTGATTGTCTCGGAGGAATCTGGTTCGATCTCCGTTGCGATGGCTGGCGCATTCAAACGGCATTTGACGCCTGAAACGCTGGAGAGTTTGCTGCGCGCCGAACTGATTCAACCCGAAGACGAGAACAAAAAGTCCAACCTGTTGCGCACACTGTTTCGCGGCGGCAAGCCGGACAAGAAGCAGGCGCCCGGCGGCGGGAAGACGGAATCCGCTCCACCACCCAAGTCATAACACGCGGTGTTGGTTTTTAGACGCAAGCGCCTCCCTCATTCTGATCGGTAAGGTGTAGGATCTATGTTTACATGGATGAAACGGTACAACATTCCGTTTTGGATCCTCTCGTTTGTCCTGGCTGTGATCCTCTGGCTCTATGTCACGGCCATGTCGGACTCCGAGACTTACAAGGAAATATCGGGTATCCGTCCGAAATTTATCGGCGTCGAAACCCTGCTCGCCGAGCAAGATTTAGAAATCATCGCGGGCTTGGATACGACAGTGAGTTTGACCTTGCGCGGACGGCGGACAGATCTGGCCCTTTGCAATGAAAACAACATAGAACTCACCGTAAACGTCGCCGACATCACAAACGTCGGCCGCAGCAACTTGACCTACACCGAAAAACTGCCGGTCAGCGGCCCGACGATTGTAGCCCGTTCCAATTCTTACATCGGACTGGTGACCGACCGACTCATCAGCCGCGATTTGCGCGTCGAGGCGATTTTGGACGGCTGTACCTTCGCGCCGAATTATTTGCTGACCAAGAGCGAGCTGTCGCCCGAATCCGTGCGAGTGCGTGGGCCTTCGGCGACCTTGAACAAGCTTTCGCACATCGCCGTTTACCCGCAAAAGCAGGACATCGACCGCACGGTGACACTGCCGCTGCCGTTTGCGGTCATCGACACGGAAGGAAACGCCGTGCCGCAGGACGATTTAACCTTTGATACTGAAGACATCTTACTGACCCTGCGGGTTTCGATGCGCAAAGAGGTGGCTTTGGCCATCAACATTGTCGAAGGCGGCGGCGCGCTGGCGCGCAACGCGATCTATACAATTTCGCCGGAGACCGTTCAGCTCATTGGTGACCCGGCGGTTCTGGAAGGCATCAACACGATTGTGCTGGGCAACATCGACCTTGCCCAAGTCGTGCAGGAGACTAGGCAGAGTTTCCCGATTGTGATCCCGAACAACACCGAGAACTTGAGCGGCGTTCAAAACGCCGATGTGACCGTGGAGATTCGGGGACTAGAAACCGCGCGGCACAATGTGGATAACATTACAATTGTGGGCGCGCGCCCGCCGACCGGATATGAAGCGAAGCTTGTCACGCAGATGCTGCAAATTCTGATCCGAGGCCCGAAGGAGTCCGTGGACCTTGTGCCCGTGCACAACATTCGCGTCGTCGCAGATCTGACGGATGTGATCCTCTCGCCGGGCAACCTCGTGACCGTCACGGCCCGTGTTTATATTGACGGCTACGCCGACGTTGGCGCGGTCGGAGAGCAGCGCGTTGTTATTGATGTGGTGCCGATCACCCGCACGGCGGAATAGCCGAGGGGAGTGATCGCTGTATGACCCAGACCGGCCTTGTCATCGCCTGTGTGGATTCGCGCACCGCGCGGGTGTCTGTGGCCCGTCAAACGGCCTGCGGACAGGCTTGCCAGAACTGCGGGCTCTGCACCACCGCCCCGTTGCTCGAAGTCGAGGCGGACAACCCAATCGGTGCGCGCGTCGGCGACCGTGTGGTGCTCCACGCGGACACCCGGCCTGTGCTGCTGGGGGCGGCGCTCGTCTATCTGCTGCCACTGATTTTGTTTTTTCTCGGTTGGGCGGTATGGGCAAGTGTTTTCCCGGCTTCCCCCGCGCTGGGCGGCCTGTTGGGATTTGGAATCGGGTTCGTCCCGGCCTTCCTCTTCAGCCGTTGCCTGAAACGCCAACCGGTCACCCATGTGATCTCGAGCTTTGACGCGACACCGGATCCTGCCCGGTAATTTTTCAGAATATAACAAGAAGGAGCGTACATCCCCTATGTTCGGTTATGTGCGCCCGCTGCGCTGTGAACTGAAACTCCGCGAGTTTGAGGTCTATAAGGCCAGCTACTGCGGCCTCTGTCGCACGCTCTCCCAGCGCTATGGCTTGCGCGCCCGTATGCTTGTGCGCTATGACATCGTGTTCTTTGTGCTCACGGGCGCGCTCTACGCGCCGCCCGCGCAGTTTAAGGATTGCCGCTGCCCGTTCTCACCGTGGGCGCGCCGCCCACATCGGATGTCCGACGGCGTATCCGAACTGGCCGCCGACCTGTTGGTGCTGTTGTTTGACCTTAAATTGCAAGACACCCGCCGCGACGAAAAAGGCTTTCGGCGCTTGGGCGCGGGTTTCCTGTCGCTTCTGAATCGTGGGCCGCACAAAAAGGCGCGGGCCCGACGGCCCCGTGAGGCTTTGGTCATGCAAAACGCATGGGAACGCTTTTGCCGCGAAGAGGACTCAGGCGGTGACCTTGCTCAGATGGCCGACGCTTTCGGGGAAATGCTTACGGTGTTTGCCGAGGCGGACATGGGCGTAGATACACTGGCCGACGCCGAGCGGCGGATCTTGCGCCACTTGTTCTTTCACTTGGGCCGCTGGATTTACCTGATCGACGCCGCCGACGACGCGCCCAAAGATATACGAAGAAACCGCTTTACCCCCCTGCGCGCGCTGCTGCCACGAGACATTGAACCCGGCACAGCACTGCGCGCGGCTGTCGCGGACATCCTCACGCCGCATCTTTGGGCCGCAAGGGCGGAACTGGACGCCGCCGTGGCCCTGCTGCCGCGCCACCCGATGATCCCTTTGGTGGAAAACGTAACAGCCCTCGGGCTTCCCACCGTCGAGCGCCTCGTGCTCTCAGGCCAGTTTTTGAAAAGGAACGGCAAGGGAGACACCGCAGCGGCTTTGTCTGTCGATACACCGCCGCAAATGAACCATTGAGCTGAAAACCTCAGTCTTTCCGTAACGATTGGAGAAAACGCATGAAAGATCCGTATTCCGTCTTGGGCGTGCCGCCGGGCGCGTCGGATGAAGAAGTCAAAAAGGCCTATCGGGAACTTGCGCGCAAGTATCATCCTGACAATTTCAAGGGCCACGCGCTCGAAGACTTGGCCGAAGAGAAGATGCAGGAGATCAACGAAGCCTACGACACGGTGATGAAAGAGCGCAAGGGCGAAAAAAAGGACACCGCCTGGCACGGCCCGAACGACAAGAGCCACTATGCCGACGATTCGGTGTGGGCCCGCGTGCGCCGCTTCATTTTACAGGGAGATCTCGACGCAGCGCAGCGTCTGCTCGATGAAACGTATGAGCGCGGTGCCGAGTGGTACTTCCTACAAGGCTCGGTGCTCTATCGCCGGGGGCGGCCGCTTGAGGCGCTCAACCACGTCGAACGGGCGATGCGTATGGAGCCCGGCAACGAGGAGTACCGCCAGGCCTATGACGCCCTGCGGGACACGCTGGGCCGCGCGCCCCGCAACCCTTACGGCGGCGGGTACAGTCCCTTCGGCTACGGTCGTAACCCTTACGGCGGCTATGGAAACGGGGGTCCTTATGGGCAGGGCGGTGGCGGCGAGATGGGCCTTTGCGACTGCTGTACGACCATGATGTGTCTCAACTGTTGCTGTCAGGGTATGGGTGGCCGCGGCTGCTGTTGAGCTGTAATACGAAACATTTACTGTCGCTATTTCTATCGGTGTTTCGTATAAAAATGCATAGCTTATGTTTCCCCCGGATGGGCCGTTTTGCGGTCGTCCGGGGGCCGGTATTTCGTATCCTATCCTGGCTCGATCTCATCGATCTTTCTTCACGCCAAACCCGCTTCCCACCATTGCTTCAGCCAAATTGACAGCTTCGAATTCCCGTGATAGAATGTGCGTATTCAATAGAAATACTGAGCAGAATACTGAGCCAGGCCACCTTGCGCGAGGATGCCTATAGATTCCCACCACGCTTTTGGATGGCGACAGGAGGGGTTTAGATGATACGCAGTATGACGGGTTATGGGCGCGCGGCCCTCAAAGACTCAGCCGACGGGTCGTCCGGCGGCAACATCACGGTGGAGCTGCGCGCGGTCAATCACCGGTATTTCGACTGCAGCGTTCGCCTGCCCCGACTCTTCTTGTTTCTGGAGGACGCTGTCAAAACCCGTCTGCAAAAGTCCATCCATCGCGGCAAGGTGGAGGTGTTTGTGAGCATCGAACCCGGCGAAGAGGAGTCCGTCGCCGTCACACTTACAAAACCGCTGCTGGAAGGTTACTTACGTATTTCTCAGCAACTCATTCGGGAGTATGGCGTCAAAAACGATCTGACCGTCACCTCGCTTTTGCGTCTGCCGGACGTTGTGCGTGTTGTAAAAAACCCTGTGGACACTGAGGCCTTTACCGGGGTTGTCCTCGGTGTTGTCGATGAGGCGGTCGCGATGTTCCTGCGTATGCGCGAAAAGGAGGGCGCAAACCTCGCAGCCGATATGCTCGCGCGCGTGGACATGTTGCGAACGCTGACCGAACAGGTGGAGGCGCGTGCGCCCAAAATCCTCGAGGAGTACCGCGCGCGGCTGCTGACTCGGATGCAGGAAGTGCTTGGAAACGTGACCCTGGACGAGACCCGCATCCTCACCGAAGCCGCGCTGTTTGCCGACCGTGTCTGCGTTTCTGAGGAGACTGTCCGGCTGCACAGCCATTTGGATCAGCTTTCGGCGCTGCTTTCTTCGGGCGAGGCCGTGGGTCGGCGTCTGGATTTTCTGATCCAAGAACTCAACCGCGAGGTCAATACGATTGGCTCCAAGAGCCAGGATCAAGACTGCGCGCGCACGGTTGTAGAGATGAAAACGGAGATCGAGAAGATCCGGGAGCAGGTACAAAACATAGAGTGAGTATGTTCAAATATGAGTATTTGAACATAGAAATACAGTGGATGTTTCTTTGGCGAAGTGAATCCGCCAAAGAAACGATAAAACCTTATTTTACGCGGGTTCGCGGAAAACTCTGCGA
>CAYWWF010000011.1:8249-17854 GCA_964461745.1 uncultured Oscillospiraceae bacterium
CGAACAAATTTTAGTTGATGTTACATGGGCGAAGTGAATCCGCCCATGTAACGATTGAATTCCCCAAAGTAAACTTTGGGGAAACGAGGGGTCGGCCCGCGGGCCGGGGGGGCGCTTCGGCGGAAGACTCTGCGAGGCTTATGGAGGAATTTACACTTGAAACTGCTCAACATTGGTTTTGGCAATATGGTCTCGGCGGGGCGGCTGATTGCGATCATCAGCCCCGAGAGCGCGCCGATCAAACGCATCATACAGGAGTCCCGTGACCAGGGACTGCTCATCGACGCCACCTATGGGCGGCGCACACGCGCCGTGCTGGTCGCCGACAGCGGCCATGTGATCCTCTCGGCCATCCAGCCGGAGACCATGGCCCACCGCCTTGCGGCCAAAGAGACTGAAGACAGCGAGCGTCGGTTTGAAGACGAGGACGAGACCATGCCGATCGACTCCGACGCCTAAAAGATACAAAATACGCGATACAAACATACGATACGCGCAAAGGGAAAGGGTTGGGAGATATGTCTGACGGAATGCCGGCCGAGAAACTCTGCGAAAATGCCGACTGCGTGGGGACGCCACAGGGTATACTTTTATTGATCTCCGGCCCGTCTGGCGCCGGAAAGTCCACGGTGATCCGCAGTCTGTTCGCGCGGGAAAAACGCTTGCCTTTGAAATTGCACTTTTCCCTGTCGGTCACCACAAGACCCCGACGCGCGGGGGAACAAAACGGGCGGGAGTACCACTTTGTGACGCCCGAAGAAATGGATACCTTACTGCGCCGGGACGGATTGCTCGAATATGCGCCTTACGCCGGGCATATTTATGGCACACCCGCCGCTCCGGTCGCCGAGTGGCTTGCCATGGGTGACTGCGTTGTGGCGGACATGGAGGTGCAAGGCGTCGCGCAAGTCAAAGCCAAACTGCCGGACGCCGTTTCGGTCTTTCTCGTGCCGCCGTCCCGGCGCATCTTGGAAATGCGTCTGCGCGGCCGGGCCACAGAATCCGAAGAGGACATTCGACGGCGGATGGCCATTGCCTCGGAGGAAATGCGCCACCTGGAGCGGTACGACTATGTCGTCTACAACGACGAAGTGGACGACGCCGTACGCGAACTCGAGGCCATCCTTCAGGCCGAAGTGTGCCGCCGACGCGTGAAACTCAATTGCTGGGAGGAAATGTAGTCTATGCTGGAACCGTCGCTGAGCAAACTGATGCAAAACATCGACACACGTTATCTGCTCGTCAACGTCACCGCCAACCGCGCCCGTCAGATCGCCGAGGAGGCCGAAGCGCGCGGTGATGTTCTTTCCGAAAAGGCTGTGAAGTTGGCCATCGAGGAAATCGCGAGTGGCGCGCTTTCGGCGCATACGCGGGAACTTCCGTGACCTTCGAGGGCGGGCCGGGAAGCCCCGGCTCGGAGCCGAAGTGCACACGGCAGGTGGTCAAGGTGGCTGTGTCCGGGGCTGTCCCGGCCGCCGACAAGCCCTATGACTACCTTGTGCCCCCGGCGCTTGCGGATGCCGTGCGCGTGGGGGCTCGGGTACTCGTGCCGTTCGGCGCTGGCAACCGCAAAACCGAGGCCCTCGTCCTGCGTATGCAGGCGCACTCGGAGCACAAGCGCCTCAAGGCCGTGCTCAGCGTGCTGGACGATACGCCGCCGCTGTCGGAAGCACTCGTAGATTTGGCGCTTTGGATGCGCAAGCGCTATTTTTGTACCTGTTTTGAGGCGGCCCGCGCGATGCTGCCGACCGGTCTTTGGTATGCCCGGAAGGAGACCGTCACGCTCTCGACGGGGCTAAACCCCGAAGAGGCCCGCGCAATGCTGGCGCAAGCGCCACGCGCGCGTCTTTTGCTCGAAGCCCTGCTCGACGCGGGCGGCACACTTGAGCGCCCCGCCGTGGATGCGCTCTTTGCCCCGGCTTCCGCCGACAGCGCGCTGAAAACCCTCACACAAAAGGGTCTGTTGCAAAAGGACGTCACGCTGAAGCGTCAAAGCGGCGACCGCATGGCCCTCGTCGCCGAGCTGAACGTCTCGGTCGAAGAAGCTGAAGAACAGGCAGGCGCGCAGGGGAGCAAGTCCCCGGCCAGAGCGCGTGTACTGCGCTTTTTGATCCAAGCCGGAAGAGCCTCGATCAAGGAGATCCACTACTTTACCGGCGCCTCCCTTGTCACCGTGAAGCGGCTTTCGAAGGAAGGACTCTTGCTGCTTTCGGAAGAAGAGGAGTTTCGGCGTCCCGCGGTGACGCCCATGGCCCCGCAGCCCTTTACGCTGTCCGACGAGCAGGAGGCGGTCTATCGGACGCTTTGTACCCGCATGGAGCAGCACCGCGTCACTTGCGCGCTGCTGCAAGGGGTCACCGGCAGCGGGAAAACATCCGTCTACCTCAAACTGATCCAAGATGTGATCGAGCGCGGCGGAGGCTCCATCGTCATGGTGCCTGAAATCGTGCTGACCCCCCAGCTTATGCAGCGCTTTTACGCCGAGTTTGGCGACAAGGTAGCGCTGTTGCACAGCGGCCTGTCCATCGGAGAGCGCTTTGATGAGTGGAAACGCGTCCGCTCGGGACAGGTGCAGGTTGTACTGGGGACACGTTCGGCGGTGTTTGCGCCGATAAAAAACTTAAAGCTCATCATCCTGGATGAGGAACAGGAATACAGCTACAAATCCGAGAACGCGCCGCGCTATCACGCGCGTGAGATAGCGCTCTACCGGATTCACCAAAGCGGCGGCCTGGTCTTGCTCGGCAGCGCCACCCCGGCGCTTGAGACGGCCTACCACGCCCGGACGGGCCGCTATCTCTCACTGGAGCTCAAAACGCGCTTCAACCAAAAGGCCCTACCTGAGGTGATTCTAGCCGACCGGCGTGAGGATCTGCTCACCGGGCAGGATGTCTCGGTCGGGCGGGTCTTACAGGCCGAACTTAAGCGCAACCTGGAGGCTAGAGAGCAGAGCATTTTGTTTTTAAATCGCCGGGGGCACCACCGTTACTTTGTCTGCATGGACTGCGGCAAAGCGCCGGGGTGCCCGCGTTGCAGCGTGTCGCTCACCTATCACTCGATGAGTGACAAGCTCATGTGCCACTACTGTGGTCACGTGCGGCCCCGGCCTGAGGTCTGCCCCCACTGTGGGCAGTCGTTGCGCCCGGTCGGCATGGGCACACAGAAAGTGGAGGAGGACTTACACGCCCTGTTTCCCGGTGCGCGGGTATTGCGCATGGACGCGGACACGACGGGCCGCAAGGGCGCGCATGAGAAACTGCTTACCGCATTCCGGCGCGAAAAGGTGCCGATTCTCATCGGCACACAGATGGTTACCAAGGGCCTGGATTTCGCCAATGTCACACTTGTCGGCGTCCTCGACGCCGATATGTCGATGATGGTCAGCGATTTCCGCGCCCATGAGCGCAGTTTTTCGCTGCTGACGCAAGTGGTGGGCCGCGCCGGACGAGGGGCCTCCTCGGGCCGCGCCGTGCTCCAGACCTTTTCCCCGCGCCATCCGGTGCTTTTGGCCGCCGCGCGGCAGGACTACGACGCGTTTTACGAGGAAGAGCTTCAGGTGCGCCGTGCTGCGGGGCTGCCGCCGTTTGGGGACGTTGTAAAGCTCGGCCTCTCGGGCCTGCGTCATGAGCTGGTGCGCCACAGTGCGCGGCGGCTCAGGGATCAGCTGGACAGCCTGCGTCTTCCGCTGAAGATTCTCGGCCCCGCGCCCGCGCCGGTGCTAAAGGTCAATCTCCGCTACCGCTACGCCATCACCTTGCTTGGCACGGTGGACACCGAAGCGCGGGGGCAGGTGGAAGCTACCCTGCGCGCGTATGCCGTGGACAAAAACAACGCCGGGGTCAGCATCTACGCGGACTTAAATCCATACGAATAACTCCAGTTCCTCTAAAAACTAAGGTTTCCAGATAAACCCAATTGGGGCACGCCGCTCCAACTATAGGAGGCACACTATGGCTCTGCGCACCATACTGACCCGGGACGATGCTACCTTGAAAAAAGTGAGCCGTCCGGTCGTAAACTTCGACCGTCGGCTTTGGGATTTGCTCGATGACATGCGCGACACCCTGCACGTCGCCGACGGGTACGGTCTAGCCGCTCCGCAGGTGGGCGTGCTGCGCCGCGTGGTTGTGATTGAAGTTGAGCGCGGGGACACGATAGAGCTTATGAACCCCGAAATTGTAACCAGCGATGGCGAGCAGGAGGGCGCGGAGGGCTGTTTGAGCGTGCCGGGCCTCTATGGCCTGGTTAAGCGCCCGATGCAAGTGACCATCAAGGCCCAGGATCGGCACGGCAAACCCTTTACCCTGTCCGGCGAAGGTTTGTTGGCGCGCGCGTTTTGCCATGAAATCGATCATTTGGACGGCCACTTGTTCACCGAACTTGTGAGCCGCTATCTGGATTCTGAAGAGCTGGCCGAACTGAGCCAGGGAGACGAGGCGCCATGAGACTGGTGTTTATGGGCACGCCGGACTTCGCGGCGGCCTCGCTCAGAGCCTTGCTTCACGCGGGCCACGACGTTGCAGGGGTCTTTACGCAGCCCGACCGCCCGCGCGGGCGGGGGATGAAGCTCGTCTGCCCCCCCGTAAAAGAGCTCGCGCTTTCGGCGGGGGTGCCCGTGCACCAGCCGGAAAAACTGCGCGACGGCACGGCACTTGAACGCTTGCAAACGCTTGCCCCCGAGGTTATCGTTGTCGTTGCCTACGGGCGCATTTTGCCGAAGGCCATCCTCGACTTTCCCCCAAAGGGCTGCATCAACGTCCACGCCTCGCTGCTGCCCCGTCTGCGCGGGGCCGCGCCCATCCAGTGGGCGCTACTAAACGGCGAGACCGAGACCGGCGTCACAACAATGTTCATGGACGAGACCCTCGACACCGGCGACATGCTGCTGCGTGCCACCGTACCCGTCACCCTGGACGACACCGCCGCGAGCTTGCACGACCGACTCCGGGACGCGGGCGCTTCTTTGCTGATAGAAACGCTGGACGCCCTATCCAACGGAACGCTTTCCTGCACGCCGCAAAACCATGAGGAGGCCACCTTCGCCCCACCGCTTACCAAAGAGATGGGGCGTGTGGACTGGGCCCGTACGGCGCGTGAGATCCACAATCAAATCCGCGCGCTACTTGGTTGGCCCGTCGCCTTTACCGAGACCGACGGCATGACACTCAAACTGCTCTCGTCCCGCCTCACCGGGGAAACAGCGGACGCCCCGCCGGGCCGTGTTCTGACGCGCTCGGACGGTGTCTTCGTGGTCTGCGGTGACGGTTTTTTGTTGCGGTTGCTTGAAATCCAAGCGCCCGGCAGCCGACGTATGCCGCCGGAGGACTATCTCCGCGGACACAGTTTGCCGGAGACGTTTTAGAGTGCCGGGCCGCGCGGCACATACCATTTTGTCCCCTGGGGAACGATAAGCCCCAAAGGAGGAATCCCGATGTTATACTACTCGATGTTCGACATATATTACGTTGTCCTCGTAATTCCCGCGATTTTGTTCGCGCTTTTCGCTCAGATGAAGGTGCAGAGCGCCTACCGCAAGTACGGCGCTGTGCGCACGAATCGTGGTCTTACGGGCGCACAAGCCGCCGAGACCATTCTGCGAGACCACGGCCTCAATGACATCCGTGTGGAGCATGTTTCGGGTCACCTCTCCGACCACTACGACCCGAGAGCCCGTGTGATCCGCCTGTCCGACGCGACCTATCAGAGCGCGTCGGTTGCCGCCGTCGGCATTGCCGCGCATGAGGCGGGCCACGCCGTCCAACACGCCGAAGCCTACGGGCCGATCAAACTGCGCCAGAGCATTATTCCCTTGACGCGCTTTGGTTCATTTCTGGCCTTCCCGCTGATCCTCATGGGTCTGCTCTTCAACTACGGTTACCTGATCAACATCGGCATCGCGTTTTTCGGCGTGTCGGTGGTGTTTCAGCTCGTTACACTGCCCGTGGAGTTTGACGCCTCTCGCCGCGCGATCCGTGCGCTCGAAGGCCAGCACGCGCTGACCGAAACGGAACTACCGCAGGCGCGCAAAATGCTCTCGGCGGCGGCGATGACCTATGTCGCGGCGCTCGCGGTGTCTTTGGCGCAGCTCTTGCGCCTCCTTTTGCTGTTCGGCGGAAGGAACGACAGACGTTGACGCCGGGAAGTGCACGGCCCGGGTCGGCCAAACGGCCCCGCGCGGATGGGCGCAAACCGAAGCCCGCGCCCAAACGAGACCCCAGCCCCGTCCCCGTGACGCCGCGCGCGGTCGCGCTACAGGTGCTCACCCGGCAGCGCGCTGGGGCGTTTTCTGAGCATGTCTTACACGAGGCGTTGCGGCGCGCGGCGTTTTCTCCGCGGGACGCGGCGCTGGCGACGCGCTTGTGTTATGGGGTACTGCAAAATCGGATGCTGCTCGACGAAATTCTGGCACCCGTTGTGGTAAAGTCTTTGCAGCGGCTCGAGAGCGCCGTACTGGACATCTTGCGCCTTGGCGTGTATCAACTCCTGTTCATGGACAAGATTCCGGCTTACGCGGTTGTTAGTGAGAGCGTCGCGCTCGCGCGCACCTCCGGCCACCCCACGGCGACGGGCTTTGTCAACGCCGTGTTGCGGCGGCTTGGGGCGCACCCGACCCTGCCCCCGCTGAAGGGCGAGCCGGCTGAGGCTTTGTCCCTGCGCTACAGCCAACCGGCCTGGCAAGTGGAGGAGTACCTAAACCGCTTGGGGCCAACCGAATGTGAAGCCCTGCTCCAGAAAAACAACGACATCCCACCGGTGTTTATCCACACAAACCGGCTTAAAACCGACACAAAGTCCCTTCACGCGGCACTCACGGCCGAGGGGCTCGACGCGCGCGCCCACCCCACGTTGCCGGACTGCCTGATGCTCTCTCACCCCGGAGACATCACACGCCTAGACGCGTTCCAAAAGGGACATTTTCTAATCGCCGACGCGGGCGCGGCTCTCAGCGTACTGGCGTCTGGGGTACAACCCGGCGCGCGGGTGCTCGACGCCTGCGCCGCCCCTGGCGGCAAGAGCGCGCTGTTGGGATTGCACATGGGAAATCAGGGCGAAATCTTCGCCTTTGATAAATATCCGCACAAAATTCCGCTGATCGACGCCCTGGCCTCGAGGCTGGGGCTTACCCTGATTCAGACCGACCTCAAAGACGCCGCTGTGTTTGACCCCGAGCTGGCCGACAGTTTTGACCTTGTGGTCGCCGACGCTCCCTGCTCCGGGCTTGGCGTCGTGCGCAAGAAGCCCGAGATTCGCTATAAGCGTCCCGAGGATCTCGAGCGCTTACCCGCGCTGCAAATGGCCATTTTGGACAATGTCGCGCGGTATGTCCGTCCCGGCGGGCGTCTGCTGTACATCACCTGTACCCTGCGTCGGGCCGAAAATGAGGACGTGGCCGACGCGTTTTTGCGGGCGCACCCGGCGTTTACGTCCCTGCCGTTTTCACTGCCACTGCCGACGGCGAGCGGGGAGACCCAAGGGACACCGGACGGCGCGGAGTCTCCGACACTCACCGAGTGCCCTACGGGCCACCTGACGCTTTGGCCCCAACGACACAACACCGACGGTTTCTTCTTTGCCCTATTTGGGCGAAAGGACTCAATATATGGATGAGAACCAACCATCGACGCCCACTCCGACCGACGCGCGGCCCGATTTGCTCGGACTCAAACCCGATGAGCTCGCGGCCTTGCTGCCCGGAGAGCCGTCTTACCGCGTGCGCAGTCTGTTTCGTTGGCTTTCGAAGGGCGCGGACCTGGCCGAAATGACCGATCTGCCGCTTGCGCTTCGCACGCGTCTGTCCGAGTCGAGTGTGGTCAGCCGCCCCACGCCTCTGCGGCGGCAGGTCTCGCCCGACAAAACCATGAAGACCCTCTGGGGCTTTCCCGACGGCGCGCAGGTTGAAAGTGTGCTCATGCGCCATCGGCACGGGGCGTCGCTCTGTCTGTCCACGCAAGTCGGTTGCCGCATGGGCTGTGCCTTTTGCGCGTCCACGCAGGAGGGGCTCATCCGAAACCTCACTGCTGGTGAGATGCTCTCAATGGTGATTCAAGGTGCGAAAGACGCGCGGGAAGCCCTGTCCGGCCTCGTGCTGATGGGCATGGGCGAACCACTCGACAATTGGGAGAATGTCTTTCGTTTTTTACAGCGTGTCAACCACCCCGACGGCGTCGGCCTCGGTTGGCGGCACATCTCCTTGTCAACCTGCGGACTGCTCGAGGGTATTGAGCGGCTCAAACGGGAAGCGTTGCCGCTGACCCTGTCGGTCTCGCTGCACGCGCCCGACGACGAAACTCGCTCCGCGCTGATGCCCGTAAACCGTGCCGTCGGTGTCGACCGCCTGCTTGCGGCGTGCCGGGACTACTTTGATACCACAGGCCGCCGTGTCTCTTACGAATACACGCTCATCGACGGCGTAAACGATACACAGGCCCAGGCCCATTTGCTGGGGCAAAAGCTCAGAGGTCACCCCACTCACGTAAACCTCATCGTCTTAAACCCGACGCCCGGCTGCCCCTATCAACCGAGTCCGCCGGAAGCCGTGCGCGCGTTTCAGGAGACCGTGGGACGCTACGGCCCCGCTGTCACCATACGCCGTCGGCTCGGGGATCAAATCGAGGCCGCCTGCGGACAACTGCGGATGCAACATCGGAAAGATATGGAACCTTTTAACGAAGGAAACCGTCATAGGTAAAAGTTATAGAAACAAAGTTGGTGATTCCATGAACGCTTGGGGCATTTCCGATCAAGGTCGTGTACGCGTGCAGAATCAGGACGCCTTTTTCCTGCACGTGTTTCACGAACAGAATCAGGCCATCGCCGTGATCTGTGACGGCATGGGCGGCGCCAATGCCGGTCAGGTGGCCGCAACGGTTGCCATTGAGGCGTTTGTGGAGCAGGCCATCGACCAGATCAAAGTCGGCATGAACGAAAAACAAATGAAGCAGGTGCTGACGACCGCGGCTACCCACGCAAACCGTCTGGTATATGAGCGGGCGCACACCGACCCCGGCTGTGACGGCATGGGGACGACGCTCGTCGCCGCGATGGTCAGCGACTTTGACACGGCCTTCATCAACATCGGCGACAGCCGGGCCTATCACATCCACGCGGAGGGCATACGGCAAGTGACGCGGGACCACTCGCTTGTCGAAGACATGGTGGCCAAAGGAGAGCTCACGCACGATGAGGCTCGGCGCCATCCATCTCGCAACTTCATCACCCGAGCACTCGGCACCGATGCGCAGGAGACCGGCGAACTCTTTTTCCTCTCCGTCGAACCCGGCGATAGCCTGTTGCTTTGCTCCGACGGTCTGTCCAATGTGGTGCTCGATCAGGAGATTCTTTACGAGGTGCAGCAAACAAGGGATCCCGAGCGGGTCTGCCGTCAGCTCCTGGAGACGGCCAACGTCCGTGGTGGGCCGGATAACATCACAGTCGTCATGTTGGCTTTTTAGTTTTTTATTCCTCGCCGAAGGCGGGGAATAAAGGAAGACTCAACCTCTTTTTCTACCCCTTGACTGGAGGTAACACGATGGATAAATACATTGGCCAAATGCTGGACAACCGGTATGAAGTCTTGGAAGTCTTGGGCACCGGCGGCATGGCTG
>CAYWWF010000012.1:0-17108 GCA_964461745.1 uncultured Oscillospiraceae bacterium
CAAACCGTCTGAGATCAAAGGCCATACATAAACCCCAGGCACAGCAAACCTCATAGGGCAGGCCTCCACCCTATGGGGTTTGCTGTGTCTGGAGGTTATGTTGCAGATCGACGAGAGCTCTTTTGATTTGTCGCTTGAAAAGAGAGATACGTTATGATACAGTGGGCGGGAAGCCAGGGTGGAAATGCGTATTTCCTTTCTGTGCCAATGTTTTCGCAGACTGTAGTACGCTTGTGGGTGCGACCCATTACGGTGCCCCAAGAGGTGAATGTTTTCGGACGAGAAAAGGAGCGATGGTATGTCAAAACCATTTCGGAAATTTGCGGTGTTTTTTTGTTTGGTTGGGTTCCTCGTGGCGCTTGTCGGCTGTCAGAAGACGGCGTCCGATCCGCCGTCGAGCCCACCGTCTCCAACGACGGAGATTAAGCCCTCGCCCAACACAGCGGCCCCCACGCCGTCCGAGCCCGTTACGCTGACCTATTACAGCATGTGGAATGAGAACGAGCCCCAGGCCGACGTCATCCGAGGGGTCATCGAAGAGTACGAAGAGACTACGGGCAATACCGTCGACGTGGTTTGGTATGGCCGCAACATTCAGGTGGCCATACGCAACCTTGTCTCGTCAACGCCCGTGGACATTTGGGACAAAGACCTCGTGCGCTCCATCGAGACCAGCGGCGATCTGATGCTGGATCTCACGCCGTACTTCGACAAGCCGTTGGATGTCTTGGGCGGCCGGTCGGCGCTGGATGTGATTGATCCGGGCCAGATGGCGTTTATTCGGCGCGTAAGCCCCGACGCGATCAAGGGTGTTCCCTATCAGCCCTATACGGTCGTGATGTTCTATAACAAGGAGCAGTTTCGTCAGGCGGGCATCACGGAGCCGCCTGCGACCTGGGAGGCGTTTTTGGAGGCCTGTCAGAAGCTCAAAGACGCCGGATATGTGCCGCTGAACATCGAAAACATTTACCGTGTTCTCTGGATCGGCTATGATCTGGCGCGCCGCATGGGCACGGACTGGATGGATCAATTGGTGCGTGACCCCGCGCTCTGGCAGGATCCCGCGGTCATGGCGATGTGTCAGGCGGCCTTAGAGCTGAAACAAAAGGGCTATTTCAGCCCGACGGTCGTAAGCGGCGAGTACCCCACGGCCCAGCGTGAGTTTGAAGCGGGACGCACGGCCATGTTCCTCTACGGCTCGTTTTTTGTAAATGAGGCGCTTGGGACGGACGTGGCCTCCGAGCTCGGGGCGTTCAATTTCCCGACCATGCCCGGCGGGGCGCAGGGCAACAACGTCGGCATGTTGGGGTCCCAGGGCTTCTTTATCTCGAAGGCGTCACAGCATCCCGATCAAGCGTTTGACTTGATCTCTCGCTTCCTCAGCGCCGAGGTGGATCAGGTCATGACGGAGAAGACCAACGGCATCCCAATGATTTTGGAAAACACGTGGCCGCCGCTGCTGGACGAAGTCCGCGCGGCGTTTGATCAGACCACCGAGTGGATGGATTGGTCCGCCGGTCTGTTTTCGGATTTTTTACGATCCAATCAGATCAACAATGAATTCGGAAGGATGCTCGACGGCGAGATTACGCCGGAGGAGTTTGGACGCTCGCTTTCGATGGGATGATCTTTGGACAGGTATAGCATGGGGCGGGATCACAGGTTTTTGTGATCCCGCCCCTCAGGTTGTCAAGGAATCCAGCGTTGCGATTCTTTGACAACCTAACAATTCGGCGCGTTCTTGATGAGCTGCACATACGGAAAAACCGAATACCCGACCTGCTCATACAAAGCAATGGCTCTCGTATTGCCCTTTTCCACTTCCAATCGGTATTTTTTTGCGGGGATGTTTTCCTCCATGTACGACAAAAACTCGCGGCCCAATCCTTTGCCGCGGTACGGCTCCAAGATGAACAGCTCTTCGAGCCATATCACCTTTCCGCCCGCTTCCTGAGAATAGGTTATGCTCAGCAGTGCGTATCCCGCGGCGGCCCCGTCGCACTCTAAGATGTAGCAATCCAGATAGGCTTCAGACCGCATGAGCTCCTCAAAAGCGGCCAGGTGATAGGCTTCGGGAACCGGTTCAAGAACCGCGTCGCTTGCGTAAAATTCGGCGGCAAGACGCAAAAAGAGTTCTTTGTCCGCCGGGGTGATTTTTCTGATCATGTGGATACCTCTGAAAAGAATTCTTTCATACGTGGTATTGATATTCTATCCTATTTTCAGCAAGAAAAAAAGACATAGCTTCGCCCCGTGGGAAAGCCATGTCTTTTTGTTTCTACAAATTACTTGACCCCGGCGACATATTCCTTTATTTTGCTCACCATATACTGAATTTTTTGCTCGTTCATTCCGGGATACACCCCGATCCAGAAGCAGTCTCGCATAATTCTGTCGGTCTGCGTCAGAGTCCCGACAACGCGGTATCCCTGTCGGGCGGCGCGCATATCGTCAAAACATGGATGTTTGATCAAATTGCCTGCGAATAAATTCCGCGTTTGAATGTTTTCCCGCTCCAAATGCCTCGTCAGATCGTCGCGGCTGAACCCGGCGCTATCGCGTACCGTGAGCAAGAAACCAAACCAACTGGGAAGAGATTCCGGGGCCGCTTCCGGCAAAACAAAAACCGTTTCCAGTTCTGAGAGTCCATCCCGAAGCATCTGCCAGTTTTGATTGCGCTCTTGGATAAAACGCGCAAGCTTTTTGAGTTGCGCGCAGCCTACCGCCGCCTGCATGTCCGTGGCTTTTAAGTTGTAGCCAAAGTGGGAGTAAACATACTTGTGGTCGTAGCCAAACGGCAGCGCGCCAAACTGCTGGGAAAACCGCCGTTTGCAAGTGTTGTCAACGCCTGGGTCACACCAGCAGTCCCGGCCCCAATCCCGCAACGAATTTACAATGCGGTAGAGTGTCGCGTTGTTGGTATAGACCGCCCCACCTTCGCCCATGGTCATATGATGCGGTGGGTAAAAGCTCGAGGTGCCGATATCGCCGACGGTACCCGTGTAGCACCACTGCCCGTCGAGATGATACCGCGCGCCTAAGGCGTCGCAGTTGTCTTCAATCAGCCAGAGATTGTGCTGATCGCAAAACGCGCGCACCGTATGTAAGTCAAAGGGATTGCCCAGGGTGTGGGCGAGCATAACCGCCTTTGTCTTCGGCGAAAGCGCCTCTTCAAGCAGGAAGACATCGATGTTGTACTGCGGAATTGTCATGTCGAGAAATACCGGCACTGCACCATACTGCACCATGGGGGCAACGGTGGTCGGAAATCCGGCGGCCACCGTGATGACCTCGTCGCCGCGCTCGATCTTTCTGTCTTCCAGCTTCGGCGAGGTAAGCGCCATAAACGCAAGCAAGTTCGCGGAAGAGCCGGAATTGACAAGGGAACAGTAGGAGACCCCGAGAAAATCGGCCAATTCCGTTTCAAAGCGCTGCGCGTAAGACCCGGCTGTCAGCCAGAACTCGAGGGAGCAGTCCACCAGATTTACAAGCTCGGCTTCGTCAAAAACCCGTCCGGCGTAAGGGATCCGCGTTCCCTCATCGGGCGGAGCCCCGGCCCCGAATTTGCTCTGGTAATATGCCTTTGTTAGATCGAGAATCTGCGCCCGGATGGCTTCATGACTCATAGAGAACCTCCTTATCAAGGGAGGGTCTGCCCCAAAATACGTCCGCACGCGCCTGAGCGGAAAATCACCACCCAAACAAATGATTCCTGCGTTTTTGCGCCTTGTCTGTGCGGCGGTTTTCTCGCTCAGTCGCGCACATCTGCATTTTGGGGCTGACCCAGGGAAGACGAGTTGTTCAGATAGTACTGATAGAGCGCCGTGATGCCGTCTTGCAAACGGGTGAATTGAAACCCGCCCAGTTCTTCGATCAGCCGGGTGTTGTCGCCGGTGTATTCCGGGCCGTAGCCATCCCGTTCTACCTGGATGTCGAGATCCTTTCCGGAGACGCTTCTGACCATCCGCGCCAAGGTGTATAAATAGCTTCGCTTGCCGGTACAGACGTGATAACGGCGATGGCGCGGCTCGTTTTCCATAAACCAACGCACAATCCGAACCAAGTCGTCGATATAAAGATAGTCAAAAAACACGTTTTGCCTGATTTTAATCGGCAAATCCAACACGGCGCGGCAACAGGCGTTGGAGAGGAAGCGTATGCGCCAGTCCTCGTATTTCCCGTAAACGCCAAACAAGGTGAGGTCATAGATGCGGTCGGACGCCAGCGCTGTGTTGGCTAAGATGTATTTGGAAAAGCCGTAGGCGTCGGACGGGATGTGCTCACCCAAATGGGTCTCCTTCACCAACGCGGGACAGCGGTTCCGGCCATAGGCCGCACCCGAGCCGAAGACAATCATTTTCCCATAGTCCTCTCGGCAGGAGGACAGATGGAAAAACATTTGCAGGTTCTTCTTCAGCATGATTTCGGGGGGTGTGGACGCGTTTCGTTTGCTCAGCAAGCAAGCGCAGTGCAGGATGATGTCAAATTGTTCGCGGCGCAAAACCGCCTGTACCGCGTGCCGGTCGGTTAAGTCCAGTTGCGCGCTCGAGGGGGTGTACACCACATAGTCATCGGAAAGCTGCTCGGCGAGGTTTTTTCCGATAAAACCGCTGGCTCCGGTAATCAATACTTTCTTCATGGCCTTAGCCCCAGCACTTCCAAGGTGCTTGCCCGGTGGCCCAAAGCTCTTCGAGGTATTCCTTGTCGCGCATCGTGTCCATCGGATACCAGAAGCCATCGTGCCGGAACGCGACCATCTGGCCGTCGTTGGCGACTCGTTCATAGGGCTCGTGTTCAAAAATGGTCTGATCGCCGTCGATGTAATCAAAAATTTTGCTTTCGAAGACGGAAAAGCCCGCGTTGACCCAGGAGCCGCTCTGTTTTGGCTTTTCTTTAAAACTGTAAATAAAATTGTTTTCGTCGATGTCCAACACGCCGAAGCGTCCGGCGGGCTGCGCGGACGAAATCGTGGCGATTTTGCCATGGTTGCGGTGGAACGCGACAAGGTCCCGGATGTTGACGCTTGAAAGACCATCGCCATAGGTCAGCAGGAAGGTTTCGTCGCCTATATACGGTCGGATCCGCTTCACACGGCCGCCCGTCATCGTGGAGAGCCCCGTGTCGACCAGGGTGACCCGCCACGGCTCGGACTCGTTGTTGTGGATGTCCATCCGATTGCTGGACAAATCGATGGTCACATCGGAGGTGTGCAGATAGCTGTTGGCGAAGAAATCTTTGATGAGGCTACCCTTGTAACCGCAGCAAATCACAAAATCGCAGAAACCATGGTGGGCGTAGATCTTCATAATGTGCCACAAAATCGGCTTGCCGCCGATTTCAATCATGGGCTTGGGTTTGAGGTGGGACTCCTCGCTGATCCGGGTTCCGTATCCACCCGCCAAAATGACGACTTTCATCTACTGAAACTCCTTTCGTTTGCCCTCGACTTGCGCATAGGCCGCCTGCGGGTCATAGTCGTGGGGCAGCAGTTCATGGGTGAGGAGCGTGTTCAGCTCGCCATAAAAATAGAAGTCAATGAGCTTTTTCATGTCTCGGCAAATGCGGTAATAAAACGCAACGCCGTGTATCGCGGCGATGTGATCGCGACCGGTGTCCCGATGTACGTAACTTGTATGTAGATACAAAAGCTTGCCGCCGTGCCGAAGCAGATCGATCATCCGGTAACATTGCATGTAGCTCGAAGTCGAAATGTCTTTCTGGGGGCGGGTCTGCATGAGCCACTTTTCGCGGTTGAATATCACGTTGGAGATAAAGGCAAACACCGCCGCGTTGCCATAGGTGCCGTCCGTGCGGCTGAAGTAGTCGTAAAAACCTTCGGCGATAGAGAGGTCAAACACTTGGTCGGTTGTCTGCGCTTTCAAAATGGAAGCGGTCAGTTTTCCTTGGCGACCGTACATATCAAACATCGTGACGATGGCGTCGATGCCGTCTGAGCAAGCTCTTTCTACTTGGCGTATCAAAAAGTCGAGCTTCCCCGGCAAAACAATATCGTCGTCCCCCAAGAGCCCGGCGTAGAGCCCCTCCGCCATTTGAACGGCCTCGACGAAGTGGATGGCCGGGTCACAAGTGGAGGCTCGGCGTCGGTACCGGACGGCAACATGGGGGTACTTGCCGATGGTGCTGAAAATTACACCTTGCGTGTTGTCGGTCGACGCATTGTCGCTGATGCAGAGTTCAACTTTTTCTTTGTTTTGCTCGTCGATCTGCGGCAGAATACTCTCTAAAAGTCTCTGAATATGGTTTTCTCCGTTGTAAGTCGGGATACAAAAGGAGAGCAGCTTCATACCATCATCCCTTCGGGCGATTAAACCGTGCGTTGCCAATGTTTCTATAACTCCAGGATATATCGATACACATCTCTGTCCAAAAATGGCTCCTGGTCTTGAATCGGCTGGCCAAACCTCTGTTTCGGGAATACATAGGTGTCATCGGGCAGCGCAACTTCAATGAAAACGGGGTTGTTGTCGTGGAGCCATGGTTCCAGCCGATGTACTTCCGCCGGGGTTGAGAGTTTCGTGTAGGGGATCTGAAACGCTTGCGCGATCGCTTGAAAGTCCGGCGCGGCATAGCCGGAGCCCTGTTTTGTCTGTGTGTAGCGGGCATCGAAGTACATCTCCTGAAAGTGTCGGATCATGCCAAGGGCGTGGTTGTTGAGCACGATGATTTTCAACGGCAACCGTTCTCGGGCCACAAACTGAAGCTCCTGTAAATTCATCTGCAAGCCGCCGTCACCCCCAAAGCACAGCACCGCCTTTCCGCTGGCATACTGCGCGCCGATGGCCGCCGGTAGCGAGTAACCCATCGCGCCGTGCCCGGCGGAAAACAGGATGCGCTGCCCACGGGGGACAAAGGCCTGGGCTACCCAGACCTGATTTTGCCCAACATCGGTCGTTACCGGTAAGTCCGGCGGCGCCAGAAGGCTGATGGCTTTGATGATCTCATGTGCCGGCCCTGCGTCGAGGCCGTCCAACAGGTGCTTGATTTCATCACAAACCGAGATCCAGTTGTCGTGTCGCGGGACGTAATTTTGCGTGTTTTGCACCAATAGCGGAAGGAGTTGTCTCAAATCGCACGCGAAGCATTCCTGGTTGTCTTTTACAGGAACGCTCAGTTCCGCCTCATCCACGTCCACACGAATCAAACGGGCCCCCGGCGCGAACTGCCGTGTGTCCGCGCCCACCTGACGCAGGTCCATCCGCGAGCCCAGCGTGAGGATCAAATCACTTTTGGCCAGGATGAAGTTGGCGTGTCGCATACCGTACGCGCCGATAAACCCGTAAGAATACGGGGTGTTCGGCAGAACAACCACCGCGGGCATACTCGAAACCACGGGCACTTTGAGCTGCGCGGCCAACGAGGCAAAAGCGCTTTGCATGCCGCTGCCCCGCAGGCCCGCACCGGCCAAAATGCAGGGTCTTTCGGCGGTTTGAACGGCCTGGAGGATCGTCCGACAGGCGTTTTGGCAGATCAGGCCGTCCGATACATCCTCCGGCACAAAGCCGCGTAAGCTAGAGGCCTCCACTTCGGCACGTTGGATGTTGATTGGGATATCCAAGAGCACAGGGCCGGGCCGACCGGACAATGCGAAATGAACCGCCCGTTCCAAGTGGTAGCGTATTTCTTCCTCATGGCGCACCATGACGGCGTATTTCGTCACGCCGGAAACCATCGATACGATGTCCGTCTCTTGAAACCCCTTCTGCCGCACGGCATAGTTGCCTTTGGCCTCAAGGGTATGTACCTGCCCGGTGAGGAACAAAACAGGGATGGAGTCAAAGTACGCGTGGCATATGCCCGTGATCAGGTTTGTAGCGCCCGGGCCGCTTGTCGCAAACGCGACCCCCAGTGCGTTTTTCGTCTGCGCAAAACCGCAGGCCGCAAACGCGGCGGCCTGTTCGTGATAATTTATGTAAGACTGAATTTCCGCTTCCCTTGCTTGCAGTGCGTCCATCAAATAGGTCACCATACCGCCCGGGTAACCAAACACATGGGAGATTTGGTTGCGGATGAGAAAATCCACGATATATTCCGACACTTTCATAATAATCTCCCTATTTCCATTGTCTCCTGTTTATCATTCTATGAATCGGTGATCTGTATTTAGTACTGTCAGTATAAAACAAACGTTTCCGTATACGATTCGGGAAAAAGAAAAAAGACCGTCAACGGGTGTGACGGTCAGGCTCACGACAAAGGTTCGCTTTGTCGACATATTGTATGACAGAGAATGCTGTAGGGGGCGGCGTCCTCGACGCCCCGCAATATGGTATGATTCCGTGATTTACGGGGGTCTTTAGACGGATTTCGGGACGTCCAGTGGCCGTCTCCTACATTGCCGTTTGTTTTGGAAAGGTCTACAGTTTGTTGGCGCATGAAGGTGACACGCCTTTACGCTTCCACCAGCTTCATCGGGCGCATCATGTCGTTGTCCTCATGCGCCAACATATGACAGTGCCAGACATATTCCGGGTCTTCTGTCGGGTCAAACGGAAAGTAGTTTTGTCCGGGCCTTGTTGAAAGCGGCGCGCGTTGCGGCGCGAAACGTACGCGAATGGTGGTGATGTGGCCGGGGATCACACGAACCGTGTCCTTCCAACCGCGCTCGCTGGGGTCGGGGGGCTCAGGCGCGCCTGTAGCGTAAGGTTCGGGCGAGGGGATTGGGTCGCCAGGCATATGGTTTTTGACGACCTCGGCGTAAGCGGCGGCATCAAACGGTTGACGGGAAATCACGTGGAAGAAGATCAAATGTAAGTGAATCGGGTGCGTGTCATCGGTCAGGTTTGCGATCACCCAATCCTCTGTGGAGCCGACAATCGGAAACTCTGTGCCCGGATCCATCCAGTGTGAGTTGCACAGAAGCACCGTCGTCGGGCCGTTTTCCGCGTCAATTTCATTGATGAAAAGATATCTCGGGGGCACGTTTGGCGTCAGCCGCGGAATTCGATTGAGAGTATCGGGCAGAGGGCAGAACACACGGAGTGAGTTCTCTACCTCAAACTGAAGGATTTGGCCGGTTGTGTCCGGATCGACCGGGTCTCCGCCGGGGTAGGGGGTGACGGCGTCGTTTCTTAGAATGATCTTTGCGCCGGGCGCGCAGTTTGAGAAATCCAGTACAATCTCCACGCGTTCCGCTGGCGCGATCAGAAGGGAAGTCAGTTCGAGAGGATGCTCGAGGAAGCCACCGTCCGTGCCAATTTGAACCATTGGGACGCCTTCGTTCGTGAACAGATGATAAAAGCGCGCGTTGGAAGCGTTGAGAATACGAAAACGGTATTTCCTCCGCGCGACGGACAAGGTCGGCCAAACCTTGCCGTTGACCATGATGGTGTTGCCAAAAAATTCGGGATACCAATACGGGTGTATATCGGGATTGTTGCCGACACTGGCGAACGCGAGAGAACCGTCCTCATAGAAAGAGCGGTCTTGAATGATCAGCGGTATGTCATACTTGCCTTCGGGCAAAATCGGCGCGGGGATGTCAAAGGGGCCGCGGCACGCGCATTTGGGGTCGCGCAAAATGTAAAAACCGGACAGGCCCGCGTAAACGCTTAGTCTTGTAATGCCCAGTGTGTGATCGTGATACCACAGAGTCGCGGGTTCCTGGCAATTTGGATAGGTGTAAATGTCATTGAAACCATCGGGGCCGACTTGATTGTTGAAAGTAATCCAACTTTCGGGGTATCCGTCGGATGGAGGCGGTGTCTCGCCACCGTGCAGATGAATGACGGTTGGGATCGGCCACTGCGCCTTTGGAAAGCCGGGTGGAAACGGAGGCCAGGGCTTTGGCGGATCCAGAGGCACGCCGTTGGGATTGGCCCAACCCAGTGTGGGATCGACCGCAAACAGGTGTGGGACAACCAGCCGGTTGATCCACTGTACTTTTGCGGGTCTTCCGCGAACGGCTTCAAATGTTGGGCCGGGGGAGCTACGCCGATATACAACATCCCCGGTCTCAGCGTCTTGCACGAATCCGCCAAAACCCCAGACGGTGGTTTGAGGAAAGCCATCGGGGAGTATCTGTTCTTTGAATTGACTGATATCCACGACGTAGTGGTCGACCTGTGGATCGCCGCAATCGTGAAGCGGTGCTAAAATCGGCAGGACGGGGAGGGGGGTCACATATTTGGGGATCGTCGTGGGGTCAAGCGGGTTGCGTTGCGTGAAAATTGTTTTGTTTTCGAGAGCGTTTGCGGTTTCAAACAAAGAAATTGCCTTTAAATTGTATATATAAGCCAAACAGGCTGCGTAATCTTGCATAGAAACACCTCCAGAAGGGTTGCACTCTATGTTATGCGGCGCCTGGCGGTTTGGCCGGATATACGAAACTGGCGCGAGGTTCAGGGGGGTTGATATCGGTGAATGTAAAACAAAACAAAGCCCCCGCAATCTTGTGATTGCAGGGGCCAATCGTACATCACAAGTTGTGTGATGCGCAGGACAGATTCTAGTTGTTGTGGATGAGCAAGATGTTATGCACTTGGGTTCCGGCCACAAACGTATGATCCAGTGTAGTAAACCCGTTTTTTTCGTAAAAGGCTTTGTTGGCAAGCGTCTGTGTTGTCACCACACAGGGGAGGCCGGTTTTGGACGTCCGCGCAAGTCCGTCGCGCAACAACGCCGATCCCAACCCTTGCCCCTGTCTTTCGGGGGACACGCAAAGTGGTGCCAAGTGCCAATATTCGCCGTTTATATGTCGGTCAAGGATATCGTCGACATAGTTCACATAGTCCAGGATCCGTTTGCGCTCATCTTTCGCACATTGGAGCAGCGCGGTAAACCCGCCATACAACGCCAAATACATCGGCCTCATTTTTATGCCCGGCGGGATCCACACGGCAACGCCCGAACCGTCATCCAAGATGCGTGTCGCGCCTTTTTTTATGCCGAACAGCAATCGAAAGTGCATAAACACAGTTAAAAACCGTTTGCGTCGCTCGTTGTCATTGACAAAATAGGAATAGAGCGGGTCGTGTTCAAAGCTGTCCGCCATTGTGCCCTGGACAACCCTCATGTCTTTTTTGGTGATCTTTCGAATCAGCATGTTGTTTCCTTTTCTGTCAAAAATCTGGGATTGACCATTACGAAACTTTATCGATGACGATATAGGGTTGGAGTTGGAAGGGTTTGGGCGCGACACCGCGATCCTTCCACATATAGAACCAACGCTCCAGCGGATAGTAATAGTATCCGTCCTGCCAATGATCCGACGTGTCGTAGGGATCCGCAAAAATCAAGATGTCATCGCCAAGGCTCGGTGTGCCGTTGTTGTCATAACCGATGATGACCTGCCAATGTCCGTCCCAATCGCCCCACTCCACCATGATCGGTCGGTTCGCCTTCAAATGATCGACAATCCACCGAACAAAGTAGGCGTCCTTTGCATCGTCCACCCAGGCCTCAGTCTCGTCGCTGTTTTCAGAGGCGTAAAGGGAGGAAGAGGTAAACACTGGGGGCAGATTGCCAATGTCGGCTTCTTTGACGCCGTCCTCTGCGGTCAACAGGTCGGCTTCCGTGTAAGTGGGGCGAAAGCTTGACTCGACCACCTTGACGTCCGTCCGGCCTGAGAAATAGCGGTACAACTGCTCCACATTGGTGCCGTATTCACCGGTGTTGTTGGCGCTGCCGGGCTTGGCACCGGGGGTGTCTTTGTCGGTGTGGGAACCCATGGCCTCGGCCAGGCCATACTCGGTTTCGCCTGTGATGCCGAAGTGGTTCAGCACCGTCAGCGCCGCGACATCGCCGCAGGACCACTCGGTGGTTTGCTGCATGGTTTTGTAGCCCTCGATGAGCGTGAGGTTCTCGTCGGATTTCATCCGGTAAAAGTCGGGGTTTATGTAATACCGGGAGCTTGCGTTGTCCCCGGCGTTTCCATAGGCGTCCGCGCCGCCGTTTTCGTCGGCGTCCTCAGCGGGAATGGTTTCACCTTTTGCTTTGGCCATGGGCGATGTCGTCTCCGGTCCGTTCGCGTCGTCCAGGGTTTGCGAGGAAGATGGGGCGCATCCGGCATAGAGGGCAAGGAGGAGAGCCAAGATCAGCGGCAAAAAAATCAGTTTTTTCATACGTTAAAATTCCCTTCCTGACAAAAAAATAAAGACAGCCATAAGCTGCCCGCAAACGTCCGTCACGTTGTACACGATGGCAACACCCCGCGAAAGCGGGATGACCAATCGGTAAAACTTTGAGCCTATACAGTAAAAAATACTCTTACTGCTCATGTTGACATTCGTAAGCGTTACACTTATGAACTCATTTGCGCCTTTGCGCAAAAGCACGGGGAGAGTCCCGCTCAACACGATATTCCTATCGCTAAATCGGCATTTGACCCGGCTGTCCGTGGCCTTGGGTTGCGCTGCAGTCGCAACGGGTCAGATGTGATATAGTGATATTAGGTCGAAAGTTTTACCTTTCTTAGTATCAATCGAAAGTGATTATAATATGTGTTCTGGAAAAACGCAAGTGTTTTTTTGCGGAGGGGGACTTGGAGGGGGACTTGATCAACAAAACAGACAGACGCGCAATGCGCGCCCTTACGGATTGGGCTGAAGCCCCCCGAACGGCCATTGGGCCGCATGGGGGTAACATGGGAAAAAGACACAAAAATCCCCCGTAAGTCCCTTGTCTTACGGGGGATGCCTTTTATTAACCACTACTTCAGCGTTTTCGCATACGCCTTCAACGCCCGAATCTTCTCCCCGGCGGCGTCTGCTGTGTCCCCGCGCACCAAAAGATACACCTTGATTTTCGGTTCTGTACCCGAGGGGCGGACGATGAACGAAGAGCCGTCCTCGAGCTCAAAAAACAGCACGTTGGAACTTTTGAGCGCCATGGGCTCCGTTTGGCCCGTGGTTCTATCCAGCCGCTCGCCACTCAGGTAATCTCGCACGGCGGAAACCTTCCACTCTGCGATCTTCTCCGGCGGGGCTTCGCGCAGTTTGCGCATCAGCGCTTCCATTTGCGCCATACCGCTGAGACCCGGCATAATGAGATTCAGCGTTTCCTCACGGAAGTGGCCGTAAGTTTCATAGAGCGCTTCGAGCGCCTCGGCGAGCGTCTGTCCCCGGCGGGTGTACCAGGCCGCCATTTCGGCCAAGAGCATAGAAGTCACCACGGCGTCCTTGTCGCGCGCGTGGTCTCCGGCCAGAAAGCCGTTCGATTCCTCAAACGCGAAGATGTAATGGTGGCTGCCGCTTTGCTCGAGACCCGCGATGGCTTCGGCGATGAACTTAAAGCCCGTGAAGGTGTCAAGCACCGTCACACCATGCGCGGCGCCGACGGCTCCCACCATATCGGTCGTCACAATGGATTTCACAACGGCGGGGTTTGCGGGCAACGTTCCCTTTTCGCGGCGCGCGCGGACTAAGAAGTCCATCAAAAGCACGCCGATTTGGTTGCCCGTGAGCGCGCGATACTCGCCCTTGCGGTCGCGCACGACCAGGCCGACCCGGTCGGCGTCGGGATCGGTGCCGATGCAAAGATCCACGTTTTCGCGGCGCGCCAGTTCGATGGCCAGCGCAAAGCCTTCGGTGTTTTCGGGGTTCGGGGAGGCTACGGTCGGGAAGTCTCCGTCCACAACCATTTGCTCCGGGACGCAGAGGACATGCTTCACGCCCGCGTCGCGCAGGACACGCGGCACCAAGTTTACACCGGTGCCGTGGAACGGCGTGTAGACGATTTTCAGCGTATCAGCCACTGCGTCGACGTCTTCGCGCGCAACACTTTGCTGCAAAACCTGCGAAAGAAACGCTTCGTCACAGGCGTCCCCAAGCCAGGTGATCAAACCATGCCCAAGCGCCTCATCCATCGGCAAACTTTTGACGTCCGTAAACGGGTCGATGCGCTCCATTTCGCGTGCGACCACGGCGGCGTGTTCGGGCGGGAGCTGCGCGCCGTCGCGCCAGTAGACCTTGTAGCCGTTGTATTCGCGCGGATTGTGGGAGGCTGTGATGTTGATGCCCGAGACATGCCCGCCGTGCCGTATCGCAAACGAGAGCTCGGGCGTCGGACGCAAGGCGTCAAACAAAAACGCGCGGATGCCGTTGCCAGCCAACACACAGGCCGCCGCTTCGGCGAACGCTCTGGCGTTGTGGCGGCAGTCATAGGCAATCGCGACGCCATCCCGCATGGCCTTCTGTCCTTCCTGGAGGATCAGGTTGGCCAGCGCCTGCGTCGTGTGGCGCACGACATAGACATTCATGCGGTTGAGGCCCATGCCCATCACACCGCGCAGACCCGCGGTGCCGAAAGACAGCGGCGCAAAAAAACGGGCTTCAATTTCATTGGCGTTCTCGGCGATGCTCATGAGCTCGGCGCGCTCATCTTCAGTGATGTGCGCGGAGTTTGCCCAGAGTTTATAGACGTCGGAAGCACTCATGTTGTTCGTTCCTCCCGGTTGTGATTCGGGCTGTATGCCCCTACACTTCCGCGCCCTCGTCGGAAGTGTCTTTATCGCCTTCATCGGCTTCTTCATAAGGTGTGTTAATGATCTCCAACGCCTCTTCGAGGCGTGTCTCCGGCACGAACAGTTGCGCGCCGAGGATGGAAGTACCAAACAAAACGCCGGTGTAAAACGTGGGGTTCGGGCTCTGCATTACAGAGGGAATCTCACAGGCCGCAAGCAGCGACGTGGTCAGGCAGAGTTGCTGTTCGTCGCGCACGTAGACAAGCGCCGCGGGAGGGATTGGCTGGCCGTCGTTGCCGTTTGGCCAGGGGATTTCACTCATAACACGGCCCCCAGCGTTGCGGGCGGAGGTCACACGCGGGATCACCTCACCGCAAGACGGGCAGCGCTCGGGCTTGCCGTTTACTTTGGCGCGACAATGCGGGCAAGCGGCCATGATCGGCACATCCTTTCACGATGGTTGAAAAATTGAACGTATGATTGCATACCATCGTCGTTCAATGAGGGCAATTGCGCGGTGTCGCCGAAACTTCTTTTTGTGTATTCCCCGCCGAAGGCGGAGGATACAAACTATGTATTCACCCCATAGTGCAGTTGCGGCGTTTTTCGAGCCGCCACAGAGAGGAATACATCCTCACCCAAAACGCAGCCGTCCGCCAGAAGTGCCTCGGCCACTGTGTCATACGCGGTTTGAGGGTCGTTGTTGCGGTCACTCAGATGCGCAAGCACAAGATGGCGCGTGCCATGGCGGATCAGCGTCTGTGCGGCGTCTCGCGCGGCGACATTCGAAAGATGGCCGCGCGCGCCCAAAATCCTTCGCTTGAGAAAGGCCGGGTAGGCACTGTTTTGCAACATGTCCACGTCGTGGTTGGCCTCAAGCAGTACGACGTCTGCGCCAAAAATCAGCGCTAAGATGTCCGGCGGCATGTGCCCGAGGTCGGTGGCCACGGCGGCGCGCACCGTGTCGAGATAGAACAGATAACCGACGCTGTCGGCGCTGTCATGCGGCGTGGAAAAAGATTTCACCTCGATGTCGCCGAGGGTGAGCGCGGTTCCGGCCGAAAAGCCGTGCAAAAAAGGAACCGCAAACGGACAAAGGGAGACCAGCGCCGCCGCCGTACCGCCGGAGGCGTATACGGGCAGGCCGGTCTCCCGCAGAAGCGGGGTGAGCCCGGAGATGTGATCCGTGTGTTCATGGGTGATGAGCACGGCGGTGAGGTCATGCACGGTCAGGCCCAATGTGCGCAAACCCTCGGACAAGCGTTTCAGCGGAAGTCCCGCGTCGATGAGCACATGGGTGTCCCCCAAGGAAACGAGACAGGCGTTGCCGGAAGAACCGCTGACCAGGGTAGAAAGCCGGGGTTGTTTAAAAGATGTCATCTAACTCAGTGCCGCGACGAGTTCCGCTTCGGGCAGTTCAACGCGGTTGATGTCTGCGCCAAGCGCTTGCAATTTTTCCACAATGTTTTCGTACCCGCGCTCGATGTGGTGGATGTCACTGATTTCGGTAACCCCATGCGCGGCCAGCGCGGCCACAATCATCGCCGCGCCCGCGCGCAGATCACAGGCACGCACCGGCGCGCCCGTAAGCTTCTGCACCCCTTCGACGACGGCTACCTTGCCGTCGACTTGAATCTGCGCGCCCATGCGCACGAGTTCATCGACATAGCGGTAGCGGTTGTCCCAGACGCCCTCGGTGATCATGCTTGTACCCTCCGCGAGCGCCAAAACGGTCGCGATTTGCGGCTGCATGTCGGTCGGGAAGCCTGGATAGGGCTGGGTTTTTACATTCGCGCGGCGCAACGGGCCCGTCCGGGACACGCGTAACGCGTCGTCATACTCTTCAATCTCCACACCCATCTCCAGGAGTTTGGCGGAGATACAGTCCAAATGCTTCGGGATCACATTGCGAATCAGCAGTTGTCCGCCGGTTGCGGCCACGAGCGTCATATACGTACCGGCCTCGATCTGGTCGGGGATGATCGTATACGTGCCGCCAGGCAAATGGGACACGCCGCGGATTTTAATCACGTCCGTACCTGCGCCGCGCACTTCCGCGCCCATGGCGTTTAAGAAGTTGGCCAAGTCCACGATATGCGGCTCTTTGGCGGCATTTTCGATGATCGTCAAGCCTTCGGCAAGCACACCCGCGAGCATGATGTTTACCGTGGCGCCGACGCTGACGACGTCCATATACACATTGGCGCCTTTGAGTCGGCCCTCCGAAGTGGCCAAGACAAAGCCGTTTTTCACTTCCACACTGGCACCCAGTGCCTCAAACCCCTTGATGTGCTGGTCGATGGGCCGCACGCCGAAATCACAGCCGCCCGGCGGCGGCACCTGAGCCATCCCGAAGCGGGAAAGTAGCGAACCGATGAAGTAAGAAGATGAACGGATCCGTCGCACCATTTCGTACGGCGCTTTGACACTGCGAACATGACGGCAGTCAAGTTCCACCACTGTGTCCTGAACCAGGCGCACCTGTGCGCCCATTTCGCGCATGATTTCCAACATCAGGGTGACGTCGGTAATTTTCGGAACATTTTCAATGCGGCAGACACCGTCCACGAGAAGCGCCGCGGGGATCATGGCCACCGCCGCGTTCTTTGCGCCGCTGACCGTAACGGTTCCATACAGCGGTGCGCCGCCACGTACCTCGTAAATCGTCAAAATCTGCACCCTTTCTCAA
>CAYWWF010000013.1:0-15858 GCA_964461745.1 uncultured Oscillospiraceae bacterium
TCCTATGAGATTGGTATGCTGCGTTGGAGCTGAAATGGAGGCATCGATACGTTGCTACCTTTTGTAAGACGATCGATTTCTATAGGCCTAGCCGTGCTGTTGATTGGCGCCATAGTTGTGTTTTGTGCGCCGGGCAAAGCCTCTTCGTTTTCCGTGGCGCTGGCAGGGCCGGAGACAGCTATACCTGACAGCACGATTGCGTATACCATTCGCGTCTCCGAGATTATCGAGCCGTCCGGTCTTTTGGCCCTAGGATATACGCTTACATATGACCGCACGGTTTTACAGTATAAAAACTACAAAGCCACAGTCAAAAACGGTTGGACGGCACAGGGTGCCGATAATCCATTGTCTTCGGGCGTGGTTTTCTTGCTAAGTCACGGGGTCTCCCAGGAAGCGCTGTACAACGGGGATACGTTTTCGGTGGATGTAAACTTCACCGTAAAGTCCACCGCTTCTCCGGACAAGCCCATCACTCTGTCTCTGATCAAGGTGGAGGGCACGGATGGCAGTCCTCAGCTCAACGCGCTGGACGGAACGGGTGCGTCCGTGACCACTGCCATTGTCTCCGGCCTAAATAACAAGACAGGTGAGGGCGATCCACCAAACAAAGACGGCGATATTCCCATCGGCAATGGTGGCGCCGCGCCGGACACTCCGTCTGACCCAGAGACCGACACGCTTAGGTGCCCCTTTGCGGACATAAAGACAACAGATTGGTATTACTCGGCGGTGATGACGGTCTATACGAAAGGCCTGTTTTCCGGCACAGCTGCGGACAAATTCAACCCACTAACCCCGATGACACGCGGCATGTTTGCCACTGTGCTGGCACGGCTGGATGGCGTTCGCTTGGAGGATTATGCCGAGGCCCCGTTTGCGGATTTAGACAAAAACGCTTTTTACGCAAAACCGGTGGCCTGGGCGGCGCAACTGGGACTCATAAATGGCTACGGCGGCGGTCGCTTCGGCCCGAACGACAACATAACCCGCGAGCAGATGGCGTTCATTTTATCCAACTACATAAAACACAAAGGCTTAAACTTAGCCGTCGTCGGGGACGGCACGCCATTTGCGGACAGCGATCGCATCGGTTCGTGGGCCATGTCTGCCGTTTCTGACATGCGCCGTTTTGGTCTCATCAACGGCAAGCCGGGCCATCTGTTTGACCCGAAAGGTACGGCGACACGCGCCGAGGTGGCCACAATCTTTATGAATTACCTCTATAAATTGTAAAACTTGAATTTCAAGATTCAATTGTCGGAGCAATCACATAAGGCAATTCCACGAACCTCAAGTTTATGATGGTAAGGAAGGGATCACCAGGAAGTTGCGTTTCCTCTCCCGGCGCATCCTCTCGCTGCTGCTTGTTTTGTCTCTGATGCTGTCGTCGCCGGGACTCTGGGCTGGTGCGCAAGCCCACCCGGGTGACGCCGTAGGCCTTTCGGCCTATCAAAAGCAGATCATATCCCTTGTGCGGCAAACGTGGAGTGCGGATTTTTTCAGTTCCATCGTGATTGACACACAGGCCGAGACCATTCGTGTGGACGGCGGCGAGGAGAAAACACTGGATACACCGCTGTACTTAGACGAAGACGGAAACCCCTTGGTGCCGATTTTGGATGTCTTAGAGGCCCAAGGTCAGGAAGCGTCTTATGATGAGCAGACCGATACCATTTCGGTGGGCCGTGGGCGTGGAAAAAAGACATACGCGCTCGGCTCCGAGCGGGAAAAATCCCGCCGCCGTCGTGCGCAAGAACGTTTTGAGCCGGGGCAGGATGATGCGGCCGCGCCGCAGGGAAACCTTGGGCGCGCAGAGGCACCGCTTCTCGACAACATGCCGCCGGAGAGCATGTTTGCCGCCGGAGATGACTTTGACGCCACAGCGGCACTGCCCGATACGCGCCGCGTGGGTCTGCCGCTCATCTCCTCCGACATCGCCGAGGAACTCTTCCTGTTTGAGGTTTTTTCCGATGGGGCGAAGCTCGTAATAACCCGTCCCTATCAGACCCGCCGCATCGTCGTGGACACGGGCGACGGCACTCTTCGCGATACATATGGGGCTTCGCAAACCATCGCGGACGGCCTGGGGCAGTATGTGCTGCAATACCCCACCGAAGCGGCGACGCGCAGCGCCTATGAAAAACTAAAGGCCCTGCCGTTTACGCGTTTAGTGGCGCTGGATAGAATTGTGCGTGCGACAGCCATCGAGGACGCGCAGCCCGTGGACGAAGGGAACCAGGGCCAAGGGGCGAACCCTGCGGATGACTTACCGACAGACGAGCTGGAGGAGTTTCCCACAGAGGACGCCCCGCTGGCACCCCTGCCGACCAACGACGCGGAGACGCCCACCACATCTTTCGCGGCGGAGGATGACCCCATGCCCGGCGAGGGCGGCGACGGAGAAACCCTGTTTGAACGCGCAGGGGCTTTCCGCGTCGGCAGCGATGAGTATCGTGCGTACTTGGAAGACGTGGCGGGCACCGGGCGCGACATTGTCGTGGCCGTTTTGGACACCGGCGCGGACACGGCGCACCCGTTTTTGGCCGGACGTCTTTTGCCCGGTTACAGCACCATTGGAGATGAGGGCAACTGGTTTGACGGCGACGGCCACGGCACACACGTCAGCGGCATCGTCGCGGACAACACGCCGGACAATGTGAAAATCATGCCGATCAAAGTGCTCGATGACGACGGCTTCGGCTCCGATCTCACCATTAGCATCGGTATGCAAATCGCCGCGCAGCGCGGCGTTGACGTCATCAACATGAGCTTTGGCGGATACCACGGCTTTGGCGACAACTGTCTCGAGGACGTCGCCATGGAAGAGTGGATTGTGCCTCGGAATATCATTGCGGTGGCGGCGGCGGGCAACGACGACGCAAATACCGATAACTTCTGCCCGGCGCACACACCTGAATGTATCACGGTGGCCGCAACAGACCCGCACAACGACACGCTGGCCGATTTCTCCAACTACGGCGACGCGGTGGACATTGCCGCGCCGGGCGTGGGTATTCTGAGCAGCTTTACCGGCGGAGAGTACGAAACTATGTCCGGCACCTCCATGGCCGCGCCCTTTGTCACGGCGGCGGCGGCGCTACTGAAATTGGAGCGTACCGACGTCGGCGGCATGAACATCCACACGGCGCTCAAAGCGGTCTCGGTGGATAGCTTTCTGCCGGGGCGCGACCCCGCGTATGGCGAGGGCGTGCTGGACTTCCGCAAAGCGCTGGGCCTATTGGGCCCGGCGGAGGCGTTTTGGGTTTCCCTCTCTTCTGTGAGCCTTGAGATTGACGCAGGGTACCCGGGCAAAGAGTGGGTAGACGTCGTTGTGTCGCCCTTGCTCGCAATTGATAAAAGCTATAACGTGCAAAATACCCATCCCGAGGTCGCCGTGTTTGATGGAAAAGACGTCGTGGGACTGAGCGAAGGGGCAACCACACTGACTTTAGCGCTGTGCGCGGACGCTCCGGATGCGGCCCCGTATACCATAGACGTTGCTGTGCGCAGAGTGGAAACCTGGGTGGATTATGCGGCAGAGAGCTACGCGGGCGGGTACGGGACGAAAGCCTTTCCGTATCTGATTGAAACCGCCGAGCAACTCGCAAAACTCAGCTATGACTTTTACCATTACGATGAGCTGGACTACAACGAGCGTCTGCATTTTCCCGTCTACTTTGTGCAGACGGCGGACATCGATTTGTCTGAACACGAATGGCTTCCAATAGGAAAACAGCCCCTTGGCTGGAATCTGGTGGCCCCCATCCAGTACGACGGAAACGGCTATACCATCCGTGGGCTTACCATCAATCGATCGCGTGACTCCTATGTCGGCCTGTTTGGCACCGTTTTTGAGAGTACACTGCAAAACATATGTCTCGTCGACGCGGACATCACCGGCGGTTTTTTTACAGGTGGCCTCTTGGGTAGAAGACTCCGTATTACTTACGAGGAAGAGCCCACTCTCATCAAGAACTGTTCGGTCAGCGGACAGATCACAGGTTTGGTTTTTGCCGGCGCCATCGCGTCGAACGTCGACACACTTGAAAACTGTTATTCCGACGCCCAAGTGACCGTAGGCGATTTCTCTCCCGCTGTTGGTGGTCTGGCATATGAAGCAAACAGTGTTAAGAATGGGATTTTTGCCGGTACTGTGACCCGTGGCACCGGGACAGAAGACATAAACCTCAGTGGTGGCTTGACCGGCCGACTCTCGGCACGTCCGCTCTTTGATGGGTTCACCCCCGGTGAGATGAAAAACAGCGTCTCGCTGTCCACTGTGGCGGGCACCTTGCTGGAAGACACGTCAATTTCTCACAGCTATTACAACGAAGATGAAGTGCGACCCATTGCCGAGACGCTTACCCAAGGCTTGGTTGACGTCCGCCCCCGCCCCACAGAAGACTTCTACACCAAGGCCTTCTTTGAAAACGCTGAAAATTGGGATCCCGCAAACCCCTGGGACTTCAAAACCGTCTGGGTGCAGGAGGAAGGCAAGCTACCTCGTCTGCGCGCCGATCACGACGCGCCGCTGGAGCAAAAGATTCTGGAAAGCATCCACCCCATAGGCCCCCACATGGACGAGTCGCAGACTTACACACATCCGGAGAAAGCGGACATGTTGCGCGTCACCTTCTCCCCCGACACCTATGTGGAAGACGGTTTCCTCTACATTTACGACGCCGACGGATTTAATATCTATGGTAGCCCCTTTGCCCAAGACGCGTTGGCGGGCATAACCCTGGACATCTCGGGCAGCAGCTTCACCGTCCGTCTGGTGACGGGCGCGTCCGGCGGCGGGTTTGGGTACAGAGTCATTGACGTTGTCCCCCAAGTCTTTACCGGAGAGAACTACTTTAGCTATACAATTGAAAACGACGAGGTGACCATCACGGGTTACTCAGGCCCGGGCGGCGTTCTCTTGTTGCCGGATACGCTTGAGGGCTATCCCGTGACGGCCATTGGCGACTTTGCCTTTTCAGGCTACCGCCTGACATATGTGCGCCTTCCTGACACACTCCAGCGCATTGGGCGATACGCCTTTGCTTGGAACAACAGTCTTTCCTATGTGTCCTTCGGACCGAGTTTGAAGACCATTGACGAATATGCGTTTGCGTCCTGCGGTCTGCAGGAGGTTTTCTTGCCTGAAGGCTTAACCACTCTGGGCGAAGGTGCTTTTGCCTACAGTGATTCTCTTACCGATGTGACCTTTGGGCCAGACTTAAAGGCCATCGCCCCATCGACTTTTTTCTTGTGCAACAGCCTCAGCGGTGTGCACGACTGGTTCAATCTACAATCCATCGGTGACTTCGCCTTCGCTTACAGCGCTTTGTCGAGTGTTTCCCTGCCCCCAAACTTGACGAGCGTTGGCCGCAGGGCTTTCATGCAGTGCCCCTTCACCACCGTTATCCTTCCGAAGGGCCTTTCGGACATTGGCCCCGGCGCATTTGCCTCCTCTTCCCTGACGGACATCATCGTTGACTCTGACAACGCGTTTTTCGCCGACATCGATGGTGTGCTGATGGACAAACAGCGGGAGACGCTTTGGCAGTACCCGGCCGCCCGGGAGGGGGTCTTTGATATTCCGGCAGGCGTGAAAGCCATCGGGGAAGACGCCTTTTATCGCGGTCTCCTTTCCGGCGTGACCTTGCCGCAGAGCGTGCAAGCCATTGGCCCCTATGCCTTTATGGATTGTCAGCGTCTTACGGCACTTGAGATCCCCGAGGGCGTAACCACACTGGAAACGGGCTTGTTTACGTATTGTTTCAATTTGCGCAGCGTCATCCTGCCCAACAGTCTGACGCGGATAGGCGACAGAGCCTTCGACTCTTGCATCAACCTTTCCGAGATCAATTTTGGCCCCGAGGTCTCACAGATCGGCGCGCGGGCCTTCCTTTACTGCAATACGCTCTCACAAATCACCCTGCCGGAAAAACTGCTTACGGTGTCTGAATTATCATTCAACGGCTGCAGGAATCTCAGATCGGTGACCTTCCCCGATGGGGTGCAAGTGGTGGAAGATGGCGCGTTTTCCGACAATCCGAGCTTGAGCGGGGCTTTATTCTACGGCGACGCGCCGAACTCCTTTGGCGCTTCCGTCTTTGACGGCGCGGCCCCCGGCTTCACCCTCTATTACTTGGAGGGCAAATCCGGCTGGAGTACACCTTTGTGGAACGGCTACCCCACGAAAGTGATGAAAGGACTTGATTATGTCCTAGACCTCTCGGCCCCGCCGCTTGTCTCCGTCGGTGGTACCCTGTGGTATACCGTGACCATGCAAACCGTGGATCCCCCGGGGGGGCTGCTGAATCTGGGATTTTGGCTGTCTTATGACAGCGGTGTCATGACATACGACGGGTTTAGCATCGGTGACATGCCCGAGGATTGGAGCGTGCGCATTAACGACACCGGCGGCACGGTGCGCGTCTTGGCGGGTGACGACGCCTTACAGACTACGCTGAAAGACGGCGACGCGTTTACCTTGTATATTGCCTTTCATGTAAATACGGACGTCGAGGAAGGCTGTGTCTTGGGCGCCTCACTGCAACGATTGGAGGGCACGGACAGCGCCTACAATCCCGTCGAGGGCGTGGGCAACGAGGCCTTTACCACCACCTTTGCCAAACTGACGCTTTTGCCATGGTCATGGCTTTCCGTTGACGAAAATGGACATTTGTTGGGGCTTCCGGCGGAAATGACACCAGAATGGTTGCTCAATGAATTCATCTCCAGCGGTAACCTCCGCGTGGTCAACGCCGACGGCACCCCGTTTACCGGCATATTCGTCGGTACCAGCTGTCGGGTGCAACTTGTTGACTTTGAAGGTCGTGTGCTGGATGAGGTGACCGTTGTCATCCGCGGTGATGTCACCGGCTCGGGCACCATCACGCCGACGGACTACGCCCGCGTCGCGGGCGCGTACATGGGCACCTACACCCTCACCGGTGTGTATTTGCTCGCGGCCGACGTGACGGGCAGTGGAAGCATCACGCCGACGGACTATTCCCGCATCGCGGGGCATTATCTGGGGACGTACAATTTGTATCCGTAACTATTTCTCTATTTTTCTCCCAGCCGAGGGAGAGAAAATAGAAACAAAATTCCTGCTTTTAAACTCCACAATTCTATTTATCAATGGAGGAATCACACATGTCCCATAAATCGTTCAGGAGAGCGCTGAGCATCTTCCTCTGCCTTACCCTGTTGGCTTCTCATCTGTTGGTTGCTTTCGCCGCGGGTCCTGCCTACGCGTTGACAATCAGCGGACCGCAATACGTCAAGGCCGGGAATACCCTCACCGTTACCGTGGCCGCTTCCAAGGTCTATGACGCCAAAGGCCTCATGGCCATCGGTGTTCGGTTGTTCTATGACAAGGATCGTCTCACCTATCAAAGTGTCACCCGCAAGATCAAGGAAGACTGGACCGCACAGGTAGCCAACAACGCCACAACGGGTGTTATCACCGTTCTCTTTTCGCACCCGTATCAAGAGAACTTGTTCTATGACGGTGACGCGTTTGTCTTGGATTTTAAGTTTGCCGTGAGCGCAAACGCGCCGGCGGGCACACCCCTGCTCTTTATGATCCCAGAGAAAGAATTGCAGGGCACCGACAGCCAATTCAATGACGTCATCGGTACCTGCGGCGATTTCGAAAGCGCCATACAACGTGACGTTGCCAGCGTGGCCGCGCCCCCCGCGATCACCCTGGAAAGCGGTGCGCCCAAGACCGTCGAGGGATTGAAATTGCCCGAGACGCTGGCCCTTACGCTGGACAACGGACAAATCGTTGACGCCGCAGTATCTTGGGCTGTTGAAGCTTGCGCTTACAATCCGGCGCTGTTTTCCGCGCAAGACTTCACGGTAGACGGAACGGTAATACTGCCGTCCTACGTAAGCAACACGGGCAATCTGCCGCTGGCCGTCAGCGTTGATGTTGCCGTTGCGGCGAAAGATCATATCCCCGGCATGTGGAACGTGACTCGGCTACCCACCTGTACCGAAGAAGGATTGATGGTTCTCAACTGCATTGACTGCGGCGAAGTCTTAGACACCGAAGTCATCCCCGCGCTGGGCCATGACTGGAGCGCTTGGACTGTCACCACCCCGGCCACATGTACGGAAACCGGCGTCGAGACCCGGACATGCAGCCGTTGCGATGAAATCGAGACTCGCACCCTGCCCAAGATTGACCATACCGCCGGTGAGTGGACGGTCACACTGGCCGCCACTTGCACGGAAGCCGGTTCTAAGAATCTCGTATGTACTGTTTGCGGCGAAGTCTTAGACACCGAAGTCATCCCCGCGCTGGGCCATGACTGGAGCGCTTGGACTGTCACCACCCCGGCCACATGTACGGAAACCGGCGTCGAGACCCGGACATGCAGCCGTTGCGATGAAATCGAGACTCGCACCCTGCCCAAGATTGACCATACCGCCGGTGAGTGGACGGTCACACTGGCCGCCACTTGCACGGAAGCCGGTTCTAAGAATCTCGTATGTACTGTTTGCGGCGAAGTCTTAGACACCGAAGTCATCCCCGCGCTGGGCCATGACTGGGATGACGGCGTGGTAACCGTGCCACCCACCACCGAGGCAGTCGGCGAGATGACCTACACCTGTACACGTTGTGAAAAGACCAAGACAGAGGTTATTCCGATGCTCTCCACGTACAGAATTGATGTCGTCAGAATGGAAAACGGCTCTGTTACCCCCAGTAAAACCAGCGCCGAAGCGGGTGAAACCATTACGTTGGCGGTTTTTCCTGCCGAGGGATATCGCTTGGTAGAGGGAAGTTTAAAAGCAAACGGTGCGCCTGTCACCGATAAGAGTTTCTCCATGCCCAGTGAGAGCGTTACGATTACAGCCGAATTTGAGCCGATTACGACGCCGGTCGTCGTCGTCAAGCTTCAAATCCCGACGAAAGTCACGCTGAAACGAGCCACTACAATGAATCTGATGAACTCCGTGCAGGTCACGCCCGTAAACGCGGACGCAAACCTCCGCTTTGCCTCTTCCAATCCGACGGTTGTCGGTGTAAACGCCAGCGGTGTCCTCATGGGCCTCAGAACCGGCTCGGCGGTGATCGTCGTGCAGGATCTCAACACGGGCTTAGCGGTCGCAGTCATTGTGACCGTGACGTAAGGATTTGTATTCATGATAGGCAAGACAAAAGGTTTTCCACAAAGGGCGAGGGATTTGGCGCTCCGGACGGAATTTTCAAGGCTTATTGTTGATGTTTCTTGCCGATTACGACTTGAGACATAAGTAAAGGGGCTGCTCACGATTTGTCATTGTGATGCAGCCCCTTTCAGACTGTCAAAAAAGTCTTTTCTCGGGCAATTGTTCAAAACAGCGGGGGGAAAGTGTGAAAAGGGGGGCGCCGAGTCCCCTTTTCGCGTCCAAATCCCATCCGCGATGACAGGCGCGTGCGGCAGAGGGCCTTTCGGGTTGTCATAGAATCACTTTGCTGCTTTTGCATACTTTGCATTTCATACATTGCTTCTTGAAAAGTTACCCAAAAAATGATAGTATCTACAGTATAAACATGCCGATGTGAGATAGAAAACAGTTCCAGACGCGGGAGGGTTTTTATGGAGACCAGAAAAGCAAATGGTACCGCGCTCCGCGTTGTCTATTTTGCGCTGTCCCTGTTTTGGTTCGGCGTGATGACCGAAATTGTAAACCAGGTGTCGGACCCCGAAACGGGACATGGCACACTCACCTACCGCGTGGCTTTGGCCGGGTTGATCGCATGGGCGGTGTTGGAAAACTATTGGCCCGCATTGGCCCATAAGTTGTCCAAAGGATTGCTCGTGCTGTCCGCCGCTTCCACTATTCTCGTGTATTTTGAGGAAAACACGTTTACCTGCGTTTTGGTGGGTGTTTGCGCGGGCAGTGTGGCGACCCACGCAATCAGCCGCTTGGCTGACGCTTTTTCGCCAAAACGGCGGTTTATGTTGCTCTCTATTGGTATTGGGTTTTACTCCGCGTCGGTCACGCTGTTTTTTCAGATTGCCGACGTTTATTTTTTGTTTTTAGATTTTGAAACAGCCCTTCCCTATATCTTTTTGCTTTACGCGCTCATTCCTTTTGCTTTGCTTGCCCTTTCATTTAAATTGCCACGGGAAGCCAGGGAGAAAACCACAGAGATTTACCCGATGCCGTCGGGAAAGTGGCTGATTGCAGGAATATTTCTTTTGATCGTACTCTTCACCTGCCTAAGTGAGCTCGTCAGCAAGGCCTTTATACTCACCGCCGACGTCGAGGACCCCTTTTTGACCTTTGTGTGGACAGCTGTGCGGATCTTGAGAGTTATCATGTTCCCGCTGCTGGGTCTCATGGTTGACAAGCGCAAATGGCGGCTTGCGGCTACGATTCCTGTTGTCTGTATGGTGCTTGGCGGCGCGATATCGCTGTTTTTCAGCGGGAAGGCGGCCACGGCCTGTATATTGTTTTTATTTGGAATCGGTGGGGGCTTCGTGGTCTACTTTGTCTTTTTGCTACCGATGATGATCGCGCCGCGCTTCAAGAACAACAGGCTTGTCGCCTGTCTCGGTGTGATTTTTTACTGGATTGTGGGCAGTGTGATCAGCGCGACGGCTCTGGAGAACAATTTGGGTGAACTGCTCCTGTCCAATCAAAATACGATGTTTGCGGCCGTGACATTGCTGTCCATTCCGTTCTTTTTGCTGCTTCTTGAGTTTTTCTTGCGTCAGCGCAACATGGAACTTACACAGGAGTTTCAGGTCAGTGCGGTTCAGGGCACCTTGACGCTCCCCCCCGAGCCGGAAGAACCCACCGTTCCCACGTTGGTCGCGCCGCCCCTGCCCATTGAAACCGCTGATTTTGATACAGTGGCGCAGGCGTATGCGCTGACCCGCCGGGAGCGGGAAATCTTGCCCTATTTGCTCAGCCCCATGACGGCGGACGAGATCGCCAAAGAAACCTATGTGTCTGTCAACACGGTACGTACGCACATACGCAATGTGCTGGCCAAAACACAGCTACCATCCCGTCGTGAACTTCAAAAGCAAATGGCGGTGGGCGTGCAGGGCATGTACACGGGAAAGGGGCAACAATAAATCCCCATAGAAAAATAAATGGACGCTTATCAGAATGATTGCCATTCGATAAGCGTCCATTTTTATGGAGCCTACTATTCCATTCGGAGATACTGACCGCGCAAATGCGCCCATTCCGAGCTTTCGGAAGCAAAAAAGTCGAGTCCGCTGAAGTCGTCGTACAACCCAAACGAGATGTCTTCATATTCAGCCATGAGGCTGTTGTCAGTATACAGGGTTGCGGTTCCGGCGATGGCTGTGCGGCCATCGCGCAGTGAGGTTATGTCAAACCAAAAACTCTCACCACTAAACTCGCTGATGGTTATGGAGAAACCGTCACCCTTATAGACACCGCTCCACGAATCCCCGGCGTCGTTGCCCGCGAAGGCCTCGTCGCCGTTTTGGTCATCGTCAAGGGCATAGACATTGCCTTGATATCCGACGCCAAACAGGCTTGGTGTGATGCTGTCGTCTTGCGCGGAGACTTCAAAAATATAACACTCTTCCGCTTCGATGACGTCTAACCCAACCAAGGCAATACGTATCGGGAGGTCCGTTCCGTAGATATCATTGAGAGCCGTATCTACCAAAACCTTTGCCGCTTCCCAAGGCCTGAGGCCTTCGCCCGGGTCTCCCTCAATTTGATACTCCTCAACATATTCAACGTTGGGGCCAAAATCAAAGCCATTCCAGGGCGCTAAATCCTCGGTATTGTCTCCGTCTTCGTTCGAACCGTTCGGTGTGGATTGCGGTTTTTCGCTCGTAGTCGCGGAAGGTGATGGTGAAGTCCCGTTTTGGTTGTTTGCATTGCCGCAGGCCGCAAGCAAGAGCGTTACCGCCAGCAACAGTGCGCCGATAATAAGTACTTTACTCCGTTTTATCTTGTTTTTTCTCATACTTGTTTCTCCTCCTTAATGGTTTGCTAAAGAAGCGCTTGCGCGCAGATGCTTTTTGGGTAAGCGCTTATAGTTTCATGGATACATCCTCGCGCTTTTTCGCTTCGGCTTCAAAAAATTCGCGGGGGCCAAGCTTCATGTTGTTGCCGATCATGCTGCTTGGGAACGAGACCAGCATCTGGTTAAAGGATGAGACAAGAGAGTTGTATAGCCGGCGGGCGGCCTGCAAATGCGCCTCCGCATCGCGGATGCCGGCCTGCAGGTCGCTGAATACCTGTACGGATGTAAGCGCGGGGTAGTTTTCAGCGACAACATGGAGCTGCCCCATCAGCTTATCCATCTGGGCGCTGGCCTCCGCGCGCTGTGCCATCGTCATGCCCTTGCGAAGTTCCACGATCTTTTCAAAGGTAGAAACCTCGTGGGAGGCGTATTGGCGGCACACGTCCAGCATTTTTGTCAGCGTGTCATATCTCTTTGTCAAAGCCACATCAATGCCGGATTCACCCTCGTTGATTTTGACCGCCATGCGTCGGAATTTGTTGCCTGTGCTGATGGCCCAAACGAGTAACACAACAGCCAAAAAGACCAAAACAGCTATCGCGACAAGCATTCACTTTCCCTCCCCAAACAGAAAATCGTTTTGCAAAAGCTCATCGAGTATGCCGGTGATATACCGTATTTCTGAATGTACTCTTTGGCGTAAAGCGCCAATGTCTTTGGATTCCACGCTGGTAGGATTGACCTCAAACGAATCTCGGTTGGTCCACACGGCGATGTGCACGTATTCCCCCGAAAAGGAAAGGAATGTGCGCCCGTTGGCCTGCCGGTCAGCGGCCATGATGTACTCCATAAAGTGAGGTGTAAGTACATAAAAAGCGGTTTGCGGATCGCTTGTAGAAATCTGGAATTGTTCGTTGAAAGCTGCGTTTTCCGTTGTAATGTCGTCTTTGCCGCCGCGGTAGTCACCAAGTATCTTCTTGGAGAGTCCTTTCCGCTCGGCGTTTTCACGTATAAGCACCATGGAGGGCAATTGTTTTTCCAGTTTGATCATCATCCATTGGCCTAAAAAAACCGTTTCTTCTCTGGTGTCATCTTTCCCGTCCCGATCCACCTTGGTTTCCTTGATGAGGTGAATGTCGGAAAACGCAAAAATGTGTCCTTTGTATTTGCCACGAATGCAATCGTTGCCTGTGTGCTTGTTCCAATTACTAAAAAGGCCGGACGCGTGAATATACTTTTCGGAAAAACATGCATTTTGTGTATACACGCTGTCCGGAAACATCTCCGCCAACGCGTCCGCGACAACATTGGTTTTCAGCAGGATGGACATTTTGCCGTGGGCGGACATCGCCATCACCGCCAGAACAAACGCAACAACAAACGAGCCGACGGCGACAACAGGGATTGACATCACAGCCGAAGCAAGCGTGATGACACCAAACACTATGATCGGAGCAATCAAAATCTTATACCGTGCCGACAATGCCTGGAGCCGTTCACCCAACTCTTCGTCTGATAAACGGGAAGCCGGAACAACACCGTCAGTGCCTACGGAGATGGCGTTGGCACAGGACTTGCAGCGTGTGGCCTGCGAATCGCGAATCTGTACCCCGCAAAAAGGGCATACTATGGATTCCATGATCGTCCCCCTCAACTGTTGACGCAACGAATGCCTCAATACCTGTCTCCGAACTTTACGCCTAAGCTATCTACGGTAAAGCGTGTTTCGCCAGATAGCTCGTCGGCAGTGAGCGTCACCGAATCAACGGTTCCGTCATGCCAATGCAGTACGGCGGTTGAGCCGTCCATTGCCCATGTTCCGGCATCTTCGTCGGCCGACCAAGCATGACTCTCGTTTGGGTCAACGTCTCCTTTGTATAGGAACACACCGTTCTCGCTGATATAAAGCAACGCAAGGGCCTGAGTGTCAGTATCGCCATACCATGTATTGTTTGCTAGTTTAGACCGAACCAATGCTTGCTCGCCTTCCGGCGTGCCTATGGCACTTTCTTTTAAAAAATAATCACCCGAAAGGGAATCTGTGAGAACAAGTCCGTCCGCAGACAGCGTTAAGGATCCCCAGTCGCCGAGCTTAACAGACACGTAGGTAACAGGGTCGCCTACAAAATAGCTGACCGTTGTGTCGCTTATCGTGTATTCACCCTCATCCAAAACCGTAGATTCCCCCCACGCCACTATGCTCCGAGCATAATTCGTTCCGCCAAAAGAAAGGGTTTTCGATGCCTCCTCCGCGGGCACGCCGAATAGCGTCCAGTTGCCGCTGAGGTCAACCGATTCCGTTGGATCCAAAGGTTCGCCCCGGTAAAACATATCTCCGGATTCCACCTCAAACATTCTGGCGGGGTCCATGATTTTGAAATACACATTGCGAAACAGCTCGTTGTTCATCACAAAATTGCCTTCTTCCATGCGTACGTCAAAGTCCATCAGAGGCTTGCCATAATTGTTGTACGCAGTGGCAGTCTTGTTCTTACTGTCAACCTCAAAAATCTGCACACCAATGACCTCGGGATCATACACATCTTTGTACCACCAGCCGTCCAGTTCTTCTAAAGAAGTGATGACATCGGGACTGAGGACAGAGTCTTCGCTGTCGCCATTGATCACGGATTCCCCGCCGTCTTCCGTGGAGCTGAGATTTTCAGCGTCCCTGCCGCCGCAACCCGCCAAAATACTTACGCACACCAGAAAGGCAACAACCAACGACATCTTCCATTTCATCTATACATCCTCACTTTCTTATGCGTTATGCACATGCACTTTGGGTTTACGCATCGCTCAAGTTTCGTTTACCTTCGGTATTACGTCCGGCGCAACCCTTTTGAGCGTGCCGTCGAGCTTATCCTGATTCCAAGCAAACAAATCGTCATTGGAATATGTACCCCAGGCGTACGGACCAATGCTTTCAAAAACAAAGACTATCAGCGCATTGCCGTTTAGCGCTCGCTGTTCGCTGTAATCAAAATAGCCGGTGTCGATTAAACCGCCGTTTCGGTCGTAACAGTTCACCACACTTGCATCGTCCTCCGGTATTTCGATATAAGCAAAAGGAGCGTCCCCTCTGTTGTCGGTGAGTTGCCACCAGCCGATATAGTCATAGGTGCTTCCGGTTTCTTCTGTGATAAGACCGTCTATACCGACGTCCTTTGTAACAGGTACCACATCGTCGTCAAGCTTTTCGTTTTTTATTGTATCCTGGATTATTGTGTTGCCGCAGGCGGTAGAGAGCATGAGAACCATTGTGCTTACGGCTAACACAAACAATCTTGTTGGCTTCACATTCAATCACCTCAACCAAAATGTTAGCAGAGGGAGAATCCTTTGCATAGTTACTCTGAGTAACCTCTTTGGGAAGGAGAGTAAAAAATTTCCGGAGGGTTTTCGCGCGCCTGCCGGAATCCTGACACACCGTTCCAGCCGCCCGCAGCCAAAAGCCAATCTCCCCTATTCGATTTTTCTTGTCCGTCTTGTCGCTTAAAGTGATTGTTTTGAGTGCAATCCGGGCAACATAGGAAACAGGACACCGAATTTCCACAAAAATGCTTTCGCCATCTTCCCGCGCAATTGCGCGGTGTCGCCCCAGCCAACAACATGGAGGGAAAATTCGATGAAGCTCAAACGTCTCCTCAGCATTCTCTGCACCGCGCTGATGCTGCTCTCGCTGATCGCTTGCGGCGGAGAGAAGGTGCCCGGCACGAACGCCCCCAGTCCCGGAAGCTCTCAGTCCCCGACCGGCGGCGGCCAGGTCTACTTTCTCAACTTCAAACCCGAGCAAGATGAAGCCTACCAAACAATCGCCCAAGAGTATACGCAAAAGACCGGTGTACCCGTGAAAGTCGTCACCGCCGCGTCCGGCACCTATGAGCAGCAGATGCGCT
>CAYWWF010000014.1:0-15781 GCA_964461745.1 uncultured Oscillospiraceae bacterium
TCAAGCGGTTAAGACACCGCCCTTTCACGGCGGTAACAGGGGTTCGATTCCCCTACGGGTCACCAATCGTCTTTAGGCATTAGGCGTTAGTAACGCGATGGGTTGTTTGTTACCCCGTCTACTAAAGACCAATGACTAACGACCAACAACCATCCGGAGGCATAGCTCAGCTGGTAGAGCACATGCTCCACACGCATGGGGTCACAGGTTCGAGCCCTGTTGTCTCCACCATGAAAAGCCTTGCAGCCCAATGGGTTGCAAGGCTTTTGCTATGTGTGCCCGGAGGCTCCCGTTTTTTGTGATTCAAGGGAACCTCTTTTTTTCTACAAATTTCTTGAATATATTGCAATCATCTGTCGACAAAATGGGGATATCAGGATACAATGAACCTGTTTTTGAATCCAGAAAAAGCGGGGGATACATCATGAAGAGACAACTGACTTTTTGGGAAAGCGTGTGCCTGATCGCCGGTGGCAGCATCGGAGGAGGCATCCTGGCCATACCCTATATCATGAATCAGGTTGGATGGACGTCAGCGTTGGTCATCGTGGCGATTGCGTTTGGAGCCAGTTTGCTTTTCCATTGGATGATCGCGGACATGCTGCTGAAATCCAAAGACGGTGGGGAGTTGCTTTCAGCCTTGCGTGTCAATTTGTTCCGCGGACGCTGGCGTTCCTTGCTCTCGAGCGTGTATTTCGCACTACTTACCATATTTATGCTCTCCATGCTTTCGGCTTACATCACCGGTGGCGCGGAGATCCTATCGTCTCTTCTGCCCCTGCCGCAGGCGCTGTCGGAAGTCATATTCTATGTCTGCGCGGCGGGTCTTACGCTGTTCGGGCTCAAAGCCGTCGGCTTTGGCGAGAAATTTACCGTTCCTCTGATCATTGCCATTGCCGTGTCGCTGTTTGTCTTTTCGCTGTTGCGGATCCAGCGCCCCCTGCTCGTCCTGGGCGGAAGCCCTTCGGCACATCTGGGTCTCTTTGGGATGTTTATGTTTTCTTTCAGCGCGTTGCTGGCCGTTCCGCAAGTGGTCGAAGGCTTGTGTGGTCACAAGAAAAAGGTGGGGGGTGCCATTGCCGTAGGTTTGGGCATCAACCTCGTGGTAGCGTTGCTTATCGCCGTCGGTGTCATCCTGTCCTCGAACGAAGTTACCTCTATGGCCGTCATCGGCTGGAGCGCGGCTCTCGGCCCGGTTGTGCGGTTGCTTTCCTCACTGTTTGTGATTTTCGCAATGATTACTTCGTATTGGTCGATTTCTCTCGCGTTTTCCGATATGATCCGCGGACAATTTGGCTGGAACCGAAATGTCTGTTGGCTCATGGCGACGCTACCCACGCTGTTGTTGGCGCTCTTTGCGCCTAAATCCTACTTGTCGTTTCTGCAAATCGCCGGTGGTGCTGTGGCCGCGATCACCGCGCTGCTGCTGATTCCCGCCTACCGCAATGCCACCCGGAACCAAGAGCCGTCGGGGATTTTGGGCCGATTCGGGCACAGTCGTACTTTGCTCTTTACCGTTTTCATTTTATATGTTTTAATGTCTGTGGTATCATTCTCTTTGGCATAGGGGAGCTAGGGTGACACCACACAATTGAACGTGCGTTAGATTGGTGGGGAATTTTTCTTCAATCGAGCCGATTTTTCGTGGGCATAATTTGTTTATGGCAAGGAAAATCGACGACGAGTGAGGGAAAATTACGCGCCAAGATGGCGTGCGGACAATTGTGCGGTGTCGCCCTAGGTCAACACCGCGCAAGCCGGATGTTGCGCCGACGCCATAAAAAGGGAGGCTGGTTCATGACTGAACGGGAAAAGGCTCTTTCGGGCCTGTTGTACGACGCGGCGCATGATTCGGAACTCATGCAGGCGCGAGACCGCGCCAAGGCACTGTTCTTTGCCTACAACCAAACCCCGCCCGGGGACATGACCCGGCGGCGAGCACTTCTGAAAGAATTGCTCGCTTCCTGCGGGGACGACATTGTGATTGAGCAGCCGTTTTTTTGTGATTATGGTACGAACATCCGCATCGGGTCTGCGTTTTTCTCAAACTTCGGCTGTGTCATGCTCGATCCGGCGCAAATCACCATCGGCGATCGCGTTATGTTCGGCCCTGATGTCGGCCTATACACCGCCGGACATCCGCTCGACGCACCGACTCGCGCCTCAGGTCTGGAGTTTGCGCGCCCGATTGTCATCGGGGACGACGTCTGGCTCGGCGGTGGGGTGCGCGTGATGCCCGGCGTGACCATCGGAAACGGCGCGGTCATCGGCTCGGGCAGCGTGGTGACCCGGGACATTCCCACCGGTGTGCTGGCTTACGGTAACCCCTGCCGGGTGATCCGGGAAATTCTCGGTGAAGAAATAATATAAAAAAACACTGAAAGTGTACAGAAAATGATAGTGTGAGCCTTGCATTCGCGTTATAATAACAACTGCAAATCGAAGGACGCCGCAAGCCACAAAGCTGTCGGTTGATTTCAAAGCGGTTGAATTCTGTTAAACAAGAGGAGAATTGACCATGAGCGCAATTTTGTCTGAAATTTCCGAAAACCTCCAAAGAGGAAAAGCAAAAGTGGTGCGCGAGCTCGTACAAAACGCCTTGGACGAGGGCCTTACGCCCAAAACCATCTTGGATCAGGGACTGCTGCACGGCATGGACATCATCGGCGTGAAATTCAAAAACGACGAAGTCTATGTGCCCGAAGTGCTCGTGGCCGCCCGCGCGATGAACATGGGTCTTGAGGTCTTGAAACCCCATCTCGACGCGGCGGGTGAAAAGAACGTCGGTCGTGTGCTCATCGGCACGGTGAGCGGCGATATGCACGACATTGGCAAAAACTTAGTCAAGCTCATGCTGCAAGGCAAGGGTCTTGATGTTGTGGACCTCGGCGTTGACGTACCGGCTGAACGTTTCCTCGAAGCCTATCGGACGGAGGGCGCGTCGGTCATTTGCTGCTCGGCGTTGCTGACCACAACGATGGGCGAAATGAAAAACATCGTGGATCTGTTTACGAAGGAAGGCCTGCGCGATCAAGTGAAAATCATGATCGGCGGCGCGCCGATCAATCAGGAATATTGTGACGCCATCGGCGCGGATGCCTATGCGCCCGATGCGGCTTCAGCCGCCGAAGTCGCGCGCTCCTATTTCGTCTCCTAAACAGCGTATGACTTGTGAAGTGCTTCTCCGGCAAGGAGAGGCGTGTTTTCGTGTATCTTGTGAGTCGGGCACGCGTCTGGTGGAGGTGTGGCCCGAGGCTTTGCCGCTGGCGTTCCCCTGCGCGGGGCGCGGCCAATGCGGTCAGTGTCGCGTGAAGGTTTTGCGCGGCGGCGGCGATGTGACGCCCGAAGAGAGTGCGCGCCTGTCCCCGGAGGCTCGGGAGAACGGGGAACGCTTGCTCTGCCGTCTCATCGTCACGGACGATATGGTCATTGAGCTTCCGACGGAGGGCAAGGCCGATATCCTTACCGGCTTTACCGGGGGCAGCGCGGGTTCAGACACAGCGTCTGAACCGCGGGCGTCTGTTGCCGATCTGTCGGCACGTTTTGGCCTGGCCGTCGATTTGGGCACCACTACGGTGGTTATGTACCTGGTTGACCGGGACGCCCGGCGGATTGTGGACGCGACCAGCGCGCTGAATCCGCAGCGGCGTTTCGGCGCGGATGTCATCAGCCGGATTCAGTACACGGAGTCTCGGCCCGACGGGGCCGACGCCTTGGCACGCGCCATCAGAGAGACACTGAGGAGCCTCTCTGACACCTTGTGTGAGGCCCACGGGCTGGCATCGCGCGACATCACGGCCCTGGCCCTCTGCGCCAACACCGTGATGGTTCATTTGTTGCTCGGTTTGCCCGCTGGGCCGCTCGGCCGCTCGCCCTTCACCCCGGCTTTCCTTGAACCGCTCATCACCACGCCGGAGAGAATTGACCTGACGCTGGCCCCTGACGCGGAGTTTTTCATCGCCCCGGGCCTTTCGGCCTTTCTCGGCGGCGATATTCTCGCGGGCCTTTTGGCCTGTGAACTGCCCCGACCGGGCGAGACCGCCCTGTTTGCCGATCTCGGCACAAACGGGGAAATGGCGCTGTTTCATCGGGGCCATTGGCTCTCCTGCTCCACAGCCGCGGGCCCGGCCTTTGAGGGCCTAGGCCTCAGTTGCGGTATGGGCGGTGTGCGCGGGGCCGTGACCCGCTTTCGCTTTGACGGGGAGACCCCGGTCTATGAGACGGTTGGCAACGCGCCGCCGCTCGGTTTTTGCGGCTCCGGGTTTATGGATCTCGTCGCGGCGCTGCTTACCACGGAACGTGTGGACGAGTCGGGCGCGTTGGACGATGAGTCTTTGACCCCGCTGCCGGGCCTTACGGTCACCCAGAAGGACATTCGCGCGTTTCAATTGGCCAAGGCCGCCATCGCCGGGGGTATCCACACGCTCGCGCAGGAGGCGAGCCTTACCCCGGACGCCATCGACCGCTTCTACCTGGCCGGAGGCTTTGGCACCGCGCTGACCCCCGAAAGTGCGCTTGCCGTCGGTCTTCTGCCCGGTGCCACACGGGAGAAAATTCAGAGTGTCGGCAACAGCGCCGGGGCCGGAGCCGTTCGTATCCTGCTTGATTCGGACTTTTTCCCGGGCCTTGCCGTGCTGGCAAATCGGCTGCGCTATGTCGATCTGGCAGCCCACCCGGTGTTCCGGGACAGTTTTATTGATGAAATGGGGTTTCCCACTTGTCTGTGACCGCTATAGACCTACTGGAGCGCATAAGGGCGCTCGGCGTGAAAGACGCGGCGCTTTTGCCTGTGGAGGCCCTGAGCTTTACTCCGGAGTTTCGGCGCGCCTGCGAAAAAAACACCTGTGGGCGCTTTGGAAAGTGTTGGGTCTGTCCACCGGCCTGCGGTGAGATTGAGACCCTGATCGCCGAAGCGAAAGGCTTTACGACCGTAGTTGTCTACCAAACCGTCTTCCCGCTGGAGGACTCGTTTGATATCGAAGGGATGCTCGAAGCCGGGGTACAACACCGACGGCTGACCCAAAGCGTCCTGGATCTTCTGGAATCCGCCGGGCTTGCGCGCGCGGACTTCCTCCTGCTCTCTGCCGGTGGCTGCGACCTTTGCCCGTCCTGTACATATCCGCAGGAGCCTTGCCGTCATCCGGCCCGTGCGCTGCGCTCGCTCGAGGCGTACGGCGTGTCCGTAGCCGCCATGGCCGGGCGCGCGGGACTGCGCTATATGCACGGCCCGAACACCGTGACCTACTTCGGCGCGGTGCTGTTGAAAGGCTAACCATCCACTTCAATGGTGTTTTCCAGCCATGGGTTTGTCTCTTTTCCTCCAAAGGCCCCCGTCGCCGGTTTCTTGCCGGCAGCGGGGGCCTTTGGGTGTGTGGGGGCCGTGGCGCGGTTTTGTGGCCTTTCACCGATCTTTCTCATACCAATCTCCCACAAATGTGTCGACAAGATTTATGAGGATTTTTGTCGTCTGTCCATGAAGAAAACCGCCGCAATGCTTTCCAAAAACCATCCCAAAGGCCCCTGTAACCGAACGTATCCGGCTACAGGGGCGTTAGATTTCCCCAATATGGCGATTACCCCAGCAGCAAGGGTTGAATCTGTCGTCCTGCGAGCGCCGCTTCCAAGGTGTCCGGGATCTTCGAAAAATCCGCGACGATGCTGTTTGGCTTGCCCTGCGGGTCGTCTTGCCGAAACGGCACAAAGTAGACCTGTTTTCGGCTCAGCAATTTTCCAATGTTCTGCCAGTTGGCCGAAAGTCCATCGTTGGTCGAAACCGCGATGACCAAGGGCCGGTCGTTGCGCAGATGGGCCTTCGCGGCCATCGTCACACTGCTGTCGGTGATTCCGGCGGCCATCTTGGCCAAGGTGTTGCCCGTGCAGGGCGCGATCAGCAGCACATCGAGCAGGGCTTTCGGCCCAATGGGCTCCGCCTCTTCGATTGTATGGATGGCCGGGCGGTCGCAAAGGCTTTCGGCGCGCGCGACCCAATCGGCGGCATTGCCGAAGCGTGTATCCCTGCCATAGGCGTTTTCTGAAAAAATCGGGTACAGATCATACCCGAGCCCGGCCACGGTTACCATTGCGGCCAAGGCTTTTTGAAACGTGCAATAGGAGCCGCAAAGCGCAAACCCCAGGCGCGCTATGTTCATGTGGTCCGTCTCCTCTCCCTCATAACGCTGTAAACCGTATCGCGCAGGATAGAGGCGGCCGTGAGCGGCGCCACTTTGCCAGGTAGCCCCAAAGCCCAAAAACAACGGAGCCCGAGCCTATGCGCCGCATCGAAGTCCACACCGCCCGGCGACGAAGCCAGGTCGATGATCAAACAGTGTGCATCAAGTTTTTTCAGTTGGCGTTCCGCCAAAATCATACTCGGAGCCGTGTTCATCACGACAGAAAAACGAGGCAGCTCCTCTTCGAGTTCGTTTGCCAAAACGGACTCAATCCCGGCGACATGCAGCCACGCAAGGTCTTCGGACTTGCGCGTGGACACGGTCACATGTGCGCCAAGCGCCTTTAGATGAGAAGCCAAAATCTTGCCGATTCGGCCATAGCCGATGACCAGGCATTCCGCGCCGTGCATCGTGTGGTCGGTGTTTTCCATCGCGATTTGCAGGGCACCTTCCGCGGTGGGAATCGCATTCTTTACGGTGAAATCTTCACGCCGCAACACATCCACGGTATCGATGCCCATCACCCAAGCGTTTTCCAAAATCTCCGGTGTCCACCGGCCCCCGATGAGAATTTGGGAGGGTGCAATGGCACTCAATATTTCACTGATCGGCAGCGGACGCATGAGCTGCGGTGCGTTGAGCATACCCGCGTCACGCATAACGGGTATCGGTAAAATGACGCCGTCGGCACCATCGACGGCATGAGCGAGCGACCCGGTTTGCTGTACGCATAAACTTTCCGGCGGCGCGTCAACCCCAAAGACTTTCATGTCATGACCGTCCATGCAGATGAGCTTAGAGAGCGTGGCTTGGCGGGCGTCCCCGCCAATGACGGCAAAACGCATAGATCAGTCACCCCCTATCCGTTCCATTCTATTCCGGCGTAGGGAGGCGGGTGCAAAAAAACACCCCCACCGTGGGGCAGGGATCCAATTGATGAAAAAACTCTTCGCTGGTTTTTTCATCAAAAAAAAGCACCGGCCAGCGGGCCGGGTCACTGCGGTGGGTTACTGTGTTTTCCCGAGGCGCATGTCCCCGGGAAAACAATTGGATTTTATTTTCCGGCTGTGCCGGAAAACTCTGCGAGGCTTTTTCGCCCCCCGCTTCCCCCGCTTCCTACCCCTGGGGTATCAAAAGGGGCCGCAGCCCCTTTGTCGACTGGGGAGCGGGGGATTGTTAAGGGGGAGAGGGCATACGAAACCCTCTCCCCCTTGACCGTGCTTCTTTGGATACTTTCTAGCACGAGCAAGAAAGTATCACCGCCGTCCCCCGAGGAACGAAATGTTGATTCTCTCAAACTATTTCTCAGCTTTTAAGGGAGCAAGCCCCAACTCTTTCCACTGCTTGTCGTCCACCGGTGAGGGGCAGCCCATCATGAGCTCCGAAGCGTTTTGCACCTTCGGGAAGGCGATAACGTCGCGGATGGACTCCGCCCCGGCCATCAGCATGACCAGACGGTCAAAGCCGATGCCCATGCCGCCGTGCGGTGGGACGCCGTACTCAAATGCTTGCAGCAGATGTCCAAAGCGGGCTTGCGCGTCCTCATCCGAGAAGCCGAGCAGGCTAAACATACGCGCCTGGACCACCGGATCAAAGATGCGGATTGAGCCGGAGGAGAGCTCCGTGCCCGAGAGAACCAAATCGTAGGCCTTCGAGCGGACGTTTTCCAAGTCGCCCGCGTCGAGCAGCGGAATGTCCTCGTCCATCGGAGCCGTAAACGGGTGGTGGCAGGCCACAAAGTGGTCTTCCTCTTCGCTGTGCTCAAACAGCGGAAACTCGGTGACCCAGAGGAAGCGGTAGTCGTTCGGGCGCAGCAGTCCAAGGCGACGCGCGCACTCGACACGCAACGCGCCGAGCGCCGTGAGCGCCAAGCGGTTTTTCTTGTCGGCGACGATGAAGATCACGTCGCCCTCCTTCGCGTCGGCGCGGCGCAAGATTTCCTCCATTTCTTCGGGCGACACATGCTTGCCAAACGACGAGCTTGTCCCGTCGGGCGTCAGACGAATCCACGCAAGGCCACCAACGTGTTGCTGGTCGCGGATCCAGGCTGTGAGTTCATCAATCTTCTTGCGCGGGAAGTCGGCGGCGTGACCGGAAAGGTTGATCATTTGTACACCGCCCGCGCTTGCGGCCTCTTTGAAAACGGAAAACTGCGTGGTTTTCATCAGATCTGTGAGATCAATGATTTCAAAGCCCACGCGCATGTCGGGCTTGTCCGAGCCAAAACGGCGCATGGCCTCGGCGTAGGTCAGCCGCAGGAACGGCAGCGGGACTTTGATCGAGAGCACTTGTTCAAACAGATAGGCGATGTAGCGCTCGCCGACATCCAAGATGTCGTCGACGTCGATGAAACTCATCTCCAAATCGACTTGGGTAAAGTCCGGCTGACGATCCGCCCGCAGGTCTTCGTCACGGAAGCAGCGCGCCAGCTGGATGTAGCGATCAAAACCGGCGAGCATCAAAAGCTGCTTGTACTGCTGCGGCGACTGCGGCAGCGCGTAAAACGAACCCGGATGGACACGTGAGGGCACAAGGTAGTCCCGCGCGCCTTCGGGGGTTGACTTCGTGAGCATCGGGGTTTCAATCTCTAAAAAACCCTCTTCGTCGAAGAAGCGGCGGGTTGCCTGTGCGGCGCGGTGCCGTAGGAGGATGCTCTCTTGCAGCTTGGGACGGCGCAGGTCGAGATAGCGGTATTTGAGCCGCAGCGCTTCGTTGACGTCGATGTCATCGGCAATTTCAAACGGCGGGGTTTTGGAAACGCCGAGGATTTGGATGCTCTCGGCGCGCAGTTCCACGTCCCCGGTCGGCATGTTCGGGTTTTTCGCGGCGTCGTCACGCAGGGCGATGGGCCCCGTGATACAGACGACATACTCCGAGCGCAGCGTTGCGGCCTGTTTGTGCAAGGCTTCGTTTTCCGCCGCGTTGAAGACGCACTGCAAAAGCCCGGTGCGGTCGCGCACCTGAATGAACAAAAGTCCGCCCAAATCGCGGCGGCTCGCGACCCAGCCGCAGACGGAGATCGTGCGGCCCGCGTCGGACGCCCTGAGCGTCCCGGCATAATCGGAACGACGATAGTTGGCCATAAATAAAACCTCCACTCGGTTGTCTTTATACGCTCCCCCGCCTTCGGCGGGGGAGAATGAATTATTCGCCAAGAACCCTCGCAATATCCTCCGCCGTGAGCGCGCAATCTCTCTTTTCTCCGTCGGACATGCGTTTGAGCTGGGCCTTGCCGGTGTTCATTTCACTTTCGCCGAGCACCAGGCACCATCGCGCCCCCTGCTTGTCGGCGGCCTTCATCTGCGCGCCGAGCGAACGGCGCATGAGGTCAAAAGCCACACCCAAACCCACACGCCGTAGGGAAAGCACGAGCGGGGCCACCTGCGCGCCCGTCACCTGTCCGGCGGTAACCACACAGAGGTCCGCCGTAGGGGGAGCTGGAGTTTGCCCTTGGGCCTCCATCACGAGCAGCAAGCGCTCTAGGCCCGCGCCGAAGCCGAGGCCCGGCGTCGACGGCCCACCGAGCGTTTCCACGAGTTCGTCGTATCGCCCGCCGCCGCAGACGGTGCTCTGCGCGCCGAGTTGATCGGTGACAAATTCAAACACGGTTCGTGTGTAATAGTCAAGACCGCGCACAATGCGTGGGTTTACCGTGTAGTCAATCCGCATCTCCGTAAGCAGCGTACACAGCGCGTCCATATGTGCCGCGCAGTCCGGGCAGAGGTGGTCGGTGATGGCCGGGGCGTCCTCGGAAAGGCGCGCGCATTTGGTTTCCTTGCAGTCGAGCAGACGCAAGGGGTTGCGCGTGAGTCGGTCGTGGCAGGTCGGGCAGAGTTCATCCCGCCGGGCGGTGTAGTAGTCCTGAAGTGCCGCCAGGTAGGCCGGACGGCAGGCCTTGCAGCCGATGGAGTTGATGCTCAGGCGCACATCGGTAAGATGGAGCGCGCGCAGAAAGCTGTCCGCCAGCGCGATGACTTCGGCGTCGGCCTCGGGGTGCGGGGAACCGAAGCACTCGACGCCGAACTGATGGTGTTCGCGGTAACGCCCGGCCTGTGGGTTTTCGTAGCGGAAGTTCGGCGCGATGTAGTAGAGCTTTTGCGGGAGTCCCGCCGCGTAGAGCGCGTTTTGGATGAACAGGCGCACGGCCGACGCGGTGCCCTCGGGGCGCAGCGTCAGGCTGCGGCCGGACTTGCTCGGAAAGGTGTACATCTCTTTTTGGACGACGTCGGTCGTGTCGCCAACGCCGCGCAAAAACAGTTCGGTATGTTCAAAAGTTGGGAAACGAATCTCCCGGTAGTCAAAGCGGCGCGCGACCTCATGCAGTGTGCGCTCCAGCGTCTGCCAGGCGTGGGACTGCGTGGGCAGGACGTCTTTTGTGCCGCGCGGCGCGGAGATTTTTTTGGACATGGATCTTCCTCCAGTGAACAATGAACAATGCGGGGTATCGCTGCATTGCTCAGCACAATATTTTTCTATACCCGTCCGCGTTTTTCACCCGCCCGACCGCGGAGAAGCTTAAGTGACGCGGGTCGAAGAGCCCCCTTGCCAATGTACGAATGTCCTCGGCGGTAACGGCGTCGTAGGCCTCTACGATCTCGTCGGTTTCGGGGATGTGATTGAGCAGCAGTTCGTTGCGGCCCAAGTGGTTCATACGCGCGGCGGTGGACTCGAGACCGAGTAAGACGTTTGCGGTGACCTGCCGCCGGGTGCGCGTGAGTTCTTCCTCGGTGGGGCCCACGGCGGCGAAATCGCGGACGATATCCATCAGCCGTTTCAGCGCTTCGGCTTCCGTGTTAGGCCCGAGGGCCGTGTAGATGCCGAGCAGGCCGGTGTCCTCATGGCCGGTCAGGAAGGAGTAGATCGAGTAACAGAGGCCGAGCTTTTCCCGGATGCTCTGAAACAGCCGAGAGGACAGGCCGCCGCCTAGGATGCTCGATAAGATTTGCAGCGCGTAGCGGCGCGGGTCGCGAAAAGACAGGCCCGGAAAGCCAAGGCAGAGATGGTTTTGTTCGATGTCCTTTTGCCGGATACAAAACGAGGGCGCAAAGGCCCCCGGGGCGACGTCCGCCGTCGCGCGCGGGGCCATCTCGCCAAAGCGCGTAATCAGGGCTTCGCGGTCGGCTTCGGTAAAACAACCGGCCAGTGACACCACTATGTGCTGCGGGGCATACTGCTCCTGCATGTACGTTCGGATGCGCGCGGCTGAAAGTTTGTTCAGCGTCGAGGCCCGGCCCAAAATTGGGCGGCCCAGCGGTGTTCCCGCAAAGACATGCGAAAAGAGACGCTCGGTGACTAGATCTTCGGGCGTGTCTTCGTACATATCGATTTCTTCCAAAATCACGCGGCGCTCCACGGCCCAATCCTGGGGATCCAGTTTGGGGTGGAAAAAGATGTCGCAGAGCACGTCCATCGCCTGCGGCAGATGAGATCCGAGCACCCGCGCGTAATAGCAGGTGCACTCCTTGGTGGTAAAGGCGTTGACTTGGCCGCCAATCTCGTCCATCTGCGCGGCAATTTGCGCGGAGGAGCGGGTCTCGGTGCCTTTGAAAACCATATGTTCAATCGCGTGGGTGATCCCGGACAGCGCGTCGGGCTCATGCCGAGACCCGCGCCCGACCCAGAGGCCCAGCGCCGCGGAACGCACATGCGGCACGTCTTCAAACACAAGCCGCACGCCGTTGGGGAGTGTTACTTTTTCGATCATGGCTTCACCTTTATAGCCTTTTTACCAAATGGGGGCTGTATCACAAATTCGGTTTGCATACAATGCGAACCCTACAATTTGAGGTGAAACCATGTCCACCGTCTTTGCAGGGAGCGCATGGTATGCGTTCCGAAATCATTGTCGTGATACAGCCCTCAGCAAAGTTATTGTTGGCTGGCTGGGGTCTCAAGATCCAGACAGTCACGCCGCGAGAGGTTGATGCGGCCCTTGTCGTCGATTTCAACGACCTTGACCCAAGTCATGTCGCCGATGTTCACGACGTCTTCAACACGGGCCACACGCTGGGGCGCGAGCTTCGAGATGTGCACAAGGCCCTCTTTGCCCGGGGCGAACTCAACGAACGCGCCGAAGGTCATCAGACGCGTGACCTTGCCGTAGAAGATGTCACCGATTTTCGGATCGAGCACAATGGCTTCGATGATCTTCAGCGCACGGTCACAGTCGTCGCGGTTGATCGCGGAGATGAAGACACGGCCGTCGTCCTCGATGTCGATCTTCGTGTTCGTCTCGGCGGTGATCTTCTGGATCACGCTGCCGCCCTTGCCGATGATCTCGCGGATCTTCTCGGGGTCGACGGTGGTCTGGATCATCTTCGGGGCGTAAGGGGAGAGGTCGGCGCGCGGCGTAGCGATACACGGCAGCATGATGTCGTCCAAAATGTGCAGACGCGCTTCATGGGTGATCTCGAGCGCCGAGCGGATGATTTCAGGTGTGAGGCCGTCGATTTTGAGGTCCATTTGGATGGCCGTGATGCCGTTCTTGGTGCCGGCGACTTTGAAGTCCATGTCGCCGTAAAAGTCTTCGACGCCCTGGATATCCACGAAGGTGAGCCAGCGGTCGCCCTCGGTCACAAGACCCGAGGAGATGCCCGCGACGGGCGCCTTGATTGGCACGCCCGCATCCATGAGCGCGAGCGTCGAACCGCAGATGCTGCCCTGGGACGTGGAGCCGTTGGAGGAGAAAATCTCACTCACAAGACGGATGCAGTACGGGAACTCGCTCTCGGGCGGGATCACGGGCTCGAGCGCGCGTTCGGCCAGCGCACCGTGTCCGATTTCGCGGCGGCCCGGGCCACGGGACGGGCGGGCCTCACCGACGGAATAGGGCGGGAAGTTATAGTGGTGCATGAAGCGTTTGGTCTCGTCGTCAAAGATGTTGTCGAGCTTTTGCTGGTCGGAGATGGTGCCCAAGGTCGCCGCGGTGAGGACTTGGGTCTGACCGCGCGAGAACAGGCCGGAGCCATGGACACGTGGGAGTACCCCGACTTCCGCCGACAGCGGACGCACGTCCATCAGGCCGCGCCCGTCGACGCGCTTGTTTTCGTCGAGCAGCCAGCGGCGTACGACATACTTTTGCAGCTTATAGAGCACGGCGGGCAGATCCGCGTCAAGCGTCGGATGGGCTTCCCCGTGGGCCTCACTGATTTTCACTCGCAGTTCACCGAGACGGGCTTCGCGGATGTTTTTGTCGTCGGTGTCCAGGCAGTGGCGTAGGTCAGGCAGGATGCTGTCCTTGAGCGTGTCATACAGCTCTTGGTTGAAGTTTGCGCGCGCGGGCTCGAATTTGGGTTTGCCAATTTCGGCGACGATGCCGTCGATGAACGCGACAAGCTTTTTGATTTCCTCGTGCGCAAACATAATGGCGTCGTACATGGTGTCGTCCGGAATCTCACTGGCGCCGGCTTCGATCATGACGACTTTATTCGCTGAACCGGCGACAGTCAGCGCCAGGCTAGACGCTTCCCGCTGGGCGTTTGACGGATTGATCACAAAGTCACCGTCGACATAGCCCACCGAGACGCCCGCAATCGGGCCGTTCCAAGGAATATCGGAGATGGAAAGCGCCACGGACGCGCCGATCATCGCGGGGATTTCAGGCGCGCAGTCGGTTTCCAAGCTCAAAACGGTGGCCATGATGGCTACATCGTTGCGCATGTCCGACGGGAACAGCGGGCGCATGGGGCGGTCGATCAGGCGCGAGGCCAAAATCGCCTTTTCCGACGGGCGACCCTCACGGCGCAGGAAGGAGCCGGGGATGCGTCCGACAGAGTAGAGGCGTTCTTCAAAGTCAACGGAGAGAGGGAAATAGTCGATGCCCTGACGCGGGCTCTGAGAGGCCGTGGCCGTGACGAGTACGACGGTGTCGCCGTAGCGAACGAGGCAGGAGCCGTTGGCGAGTTCCGCGTGTTTGCCGGTTTCAATCGAGAGCGGACGACCGCCCAGGGTGGTGGTATAGACCTTTTGCTCGGGGAATGAACGTTGTTTGTACATGCTTTTCCTCCTGTGTGTGGGACACGAACGGAAACGCGCGCAACACATACGCGATATCGCTCATCCCGCAACAGACGGCCTAATTCACAATAGAACACACAAAACCGAGACGCGTTGCTGTTTTGCGCAATCTATCGCGAATTAGGGAACCGGAGAGCCCGTCCCTGCTGAAAGGCCGTGAGCCAACAGCGGCGAAAGAGCTTACAGTGTCTGTTCCGGACGAAACCGAAGCGGCTTGCAAGGCGATACCGTTTGGGTCGTTAGGCGTGTCGAGGGTTCGTGTCGGTTTTAAGCGGCATCCCAGTGGCAAAACACACCGTCGTCCGCCTCAAAAGAAGGCGGACGCGGTGCGCCTAAGTGTGTCTTATTTACGGATGCCGAGTTTGGCAATCAGAGCGCGGTAACGCTCCACGTCTTTGCGCTGGAGGTAATCCAGCAGGTTTCTGCGCTTACCGACCATCTTCAAAAGGCCACGGCGGGAGTGGTTGTCCTTCTTGTGTTCCTTGAGGTGCTCGGTGAGCTCATTGATGCGCGCGGTGAGGATAGCGACTTGAACCTCAGGGGAACCCGTGTCTTTTTCATGGATGCGGTTTTCGAGGATGACTTCGTTTTTGCGTTCTTTGAGAATCATGCGGTTTCACCTTTCTTTTCGAAGTAGGCCCAAAAGAACTGAGTGTTTCTCCGACAGTGAAATCGTGAATTATCTTTTTGTTCCTCCCGCCGATGGCGAGGGGGATGAAAAATAAGTTCAAGGTTTAAAAAGCGGAGCAGTAACTTGCCAAACACGGGCATGGGCGGGTGAAAAGCCCTTCTGATAAAGGTCAAAATCCCGTACCTGTGTAAGGGGGCCAAAAGTAGACTCATAGTAACACAAAAGCGCTGTCTTGTCAAACAATGTTAAGTCTGTTGGACAAAAAAATAACTGTGCAGACGATGAGGCGGAAACGGTCAGCAAGATCACGCGATACAGCGGTGCGCGCTTACCGAGATGCGGTAGCGGTCGCAAGAGAAGCGGGCAGCTCCAGTGCCTGAAAGTAGGCGGCAATCTCCTCGCGTTTTTGTTCGGCGTAAGCTCGTCCACCGGAGACAATATGGTCAATCATAAAATATTGCAGGGTCTCAATGCCACAGGTGCCCAGTGTGTCTTTCAGAAACGCACCTTCAACAGGATTTCCGAAGTAATTGCAAAATACGTCCACTGGGGTCTCCATTGTCGTAATCACGACGGCTTTTTTCTCTGTGAGCAAACCGATGAGCTCGCCGTTTTCGCCGTAGCGGTAGGCAAAACCTGGCAAAAGTACTTTGTCTAAAAAACCTTTGAGGATCGCGGGCATTGTGCCCCACCAAATCGGAAACGGGAACACAAGCAAATCGGCCGAACGGATGGCGTCTTGATATGTGCCGACAAGTTCATCTTTGTATTGACCTTGGCTCCAGAGCCGCAGATCTTCCACGTCCATAACCGGATCAAAGTGATCCGATACGAGGTCCAGAACCGTAACGCGGTCTTCTTTGGACGTGAGCACTTCATTGATGCGTTCGGTCAAACCCGCCGCAAAGCTGCCCTTGTAGGGATGACAGGTTACGATGAGAGTATGCATCTGTCTCCACCTTTC
>CAYWWF010000015.1:0-7573 GCA_964461745.1 uncultured Oscillospiraceae bacterium
CACGCTACGTGCGCCGAAACAAGGAAGGGTTCGGGTCAAATGGATCCCCCAAAAGCTATCGGGCGCCGTTTTTGGGAGGGACAAACATACCGGCGATGGTCATGGGGCGCCGGATAACTTCCACGATGCCGGTGGAGACGTAAGCGATGAGCGTACGGCTGTTAAGTCCGCCGGTATCCACATCGGAATACATCAACCCGAGTTGAGACAGAGCCTCTCGGACACTTTTAAGATTCTTTTCACCGATGCGGAAACAATCGGCTTCGCTGCGGGGATCGATGCCGCCATACAGGGAGATCAGGAGACTGCCTTTGGTCACACCGTACTTTTGCTGCATTTGCTGAAAGAGATAACCGGGTGCCGAATCGGCAAAACGGCTGGGAATGTCGTCGGCGCGCATGGCACGGCTGTTGGGGAGCTGAATGTGCGCCATACCCATACAGCGATGGCGGGCGCTGTAAAACACAAGCCCGACGCAAGTGGACAGGGCAAAGGTTTTGATCACGTCCTCCGAACTGTTGGAGATGGCGCTGCCCCCTATGCCAACAATATGTTCCATGACGACCCCCCATCACGCGCGTCGCAGCGTCAAATCTGGCTCCATCGGTATTGTGAAAGCGCTTCAGCGAATGAGATCGCGGACATAACGCAAAAGTGCGGACGACATCATATCCAGCGGCCACTGCTTGGTGACCGCGCCCATCAAAAAGGCCTCACGGGGCATACCGTACACCACGCAGGACTTTTCATCCTGGCCAAGCGTAAACGCACCCTGTCGGCGCATTTCCAGCAGACCGGCCGCTCCGTCGGCGCCCATGCCCGTCAAGATCACACCCACAGCGTTTGCGCCGGCCACCTTCGCGACAGAGCGGAACAACACATCCACGGAGGGGCGGTGTCCGTTGCACTTTTCGTCGTAATAGACATGCACGCTGAAACTGCCACCGGGTCTGTGTTGCAAGGTCATGTGGCGGTCACCCGGCGCGATCAGCACGGTACCTTGGACGACTTCGTCGCCGTCTTTGGCTTCACGCACATGCAGCGCGCAGTCGCGATCTAAATTTTCCGCGTACATACGCGTAAACTCGGGCGGCATGTGCTGCACGATGACCGTGGCGGGGAAATCACCGGGCAGAGCTTTGAGAATCTGGGCCGTGCTCTGTGTGCCGCCGGTGGAAGCGCCGATGGCTACAATCCCTTGGAAGCGATAGGGGAGACCCGAAGGCGGTGTACTTACAGAAGGAGCGCGGGCCGGGCCATGGCCCGCGGAAGGCACAGAGGGAAAGCCTGCAGGCCTCTGATTTGAAGCGGCGCTTTGCAGCACAGGGACGCGCGCACCACTGTCGGCGGCGGTTTTTGCAGGCGCGACAAAACCTTCGGGTAGGTTGAATTGTACCTTGGTTTTTGGCGTGTGTGTCGCCATGCCGATGTTGTGTAATTGCTTTTTAAGTTCCATTTGAAAAAGCTCCATCTGTGACGCAGAAGGATCCGATGGTTTTTGCAGAAAACCAATGGCCCCGGCGCGTAGGACTTCCAAAGCGCGCTCGCGAGCCGAACTGACCACAAGAACCGGGATCGGCCATTGCTGCATCAGCAGCCGTACAAAGTCAACCCCGTTCATCTGTGGCATTTCTATGTCCATCGTAATGATATCCGGCTGGAGATTCACAATTTTATCGCGCGCGTCATAAGGGTGCATGGCCTGACCCACCACCTGAAAGAAAGGGTCGCCGGATATGGTGTTTTGCAAGAAGCCGCGAAAAAATGGAGAGTCATCCACGATGAGCACTCGAATTGGCTGCATGACACCGCACTCATTTCTGCATCATTGTTGCATCACTTTTGATAGATGGAAGGTTGAATAAACTTAAACGCCGTATCGGTTTTGTGGATGGTTTCAGACAAGCCGATGAACAGATAACCACCGGGTTCAAGTACATCATAAAAACGATTTACCAGGCTGATTCGCGTTTCCTTGTTGAAGTAGATCATCACGTTGCGGCAGAAAATGACGTGGAATTTCTTCTTAAATGGAAACTGCTTGTCCATCAAGTTTAAGGGGCGGAATATGACTTCGTTGCGGATGATGTCGCCCACTTTGTACTTGTCCGCGTCGAGCTTTTGAAAGTATTTCTTTTTCCAAGTATCTGATAAGTTGTTCAAACGGTCGGCTGGATAGACACCCTCGATGGCCATGTTCAGTACGGCCGGGGAGATGTCGGTGGCCAAAATGCGGGTGTCCCACTGGGATTTTGAGAAACCGAAAAAGTTATCGATGACCATAGCCGTGGTGTAGGCCTCTTCACCAGAAGAGCAACCCGCGCTCCAGATGCGCAGGTCGTGATCCCGTAGGGTTTGCGTCAGATGCGGCAAAATCACGCCCGAAAGATACTTGTAGTGTTGGTCTTCGCGCATGAAATAGGTATAATTCGTTGTCAAGCGCGTGACGAGTGTTTTGGCCTCTTCACCGGACTTGTCGCGCATGACAAAGTCGATGTATTCACCGAGTGTGGAGAAACCTTTTCGATCCAGCACAGAGGATATGCGCCCTTCGACGAGCGCGAGCTTTTGTTCTAGGTTCAGCCCGTACTGCTCACGCATGTATTCCACCAGACGTAGGAATTCCTCACGTTTGATTTTTTCCACAGTCGATCCTCCGCATCGTTTCTATGCTGTTGGCTCCTATGGCATAGGTATTCAATATATCCCAGAAGCGCTCGGCTTGTCAAGCAGACACAATTGCGCGGTGCTGCCCAAGGTGTTTCCCGGGTTATGACCAGAAGCTTATTTTACGTAGTCCCGGCAAGCTTCGACATAGGCCAGGATGTTCTCCCAAGGGACTTCGGGCTCAAGAAGGTGCGTGGGTGCGACAAACAGACCGCCCTGAGGTCCGGCGATGTCTAAGTGGCGGAAAACCGCGCGGCGTACCTCGTCAGGTGTACCGAAGGGCATGACGGATTGCGTGCCGATGGTGCCATGAAATGAGATCTTATCGGAAAAATCACGCCAAATGTCCGCAAAATCCATACATTCAGGCTGCACGGGGTTTAAAACGTCGATGCCCGCGTCGATGAGATGAGGAATCAGCGGCGTGATGTAACCGCAAGAGTGGTAAAACACCAAAATGTTTGGATATCTAGCCTTGACCGTTTCGATGAGACGTTTGTGACGAGGCTTCAACCAGTCGACATACATGGTTTCACTCATCATGAGGCTGCGCTGCATGCCGACGTCGTCCCCTATGAATAGGATGTCCACATCCGCCGCCGCGTAAGCCAAAGATTTTTCAATAATTACGTCGGTGACCGCGTCCAGCAAAACCTCGGCCTTTTCGTCGTCGGCGGCCATATCCATCATCAGCGGTTCCATGCCCCGAATCGACCATGCGGTTTCCCAGATGGAAAGCTGCATGTTGCCAAACGCGGCCAAGCCCTGCGCATGCATGTCAGAAACCTGTTTTCGGAGGAAATCCGCCTGACCGGCTGCCACGCGCGGCATCGGATAGGAGGCGATGGCCTCCAGACTGTCCGTGTCGCGCAGTGGCGAGCGCATATGCGTCATGTGCATGGCCGCGGCGCTGCCGGGCTCCTTTGCAACTCCGATCCAGTTGATTGTGGCACCGGGTTTCAGACCATCGGCGTAATAGGGCAGGTAGGCGGCGTCAGCCGGGCGGTCGAGCCTGAGGTCACAGACCCGCCGCCACGGCATTTGAAAGTAAGAGAAAAAGTCTTCCTGCCCAGTTTTCTCCCGGAACACCTCGATGAGGTGCGGTGAGAGCTTGAACTCGGGCGGGACATACGAAAACCCTTGTTTCTTTAGTAAGGATAAAAGGTTTTCTCGAGGATTCATGATCATACTCCTCAGATAGAATTCTCAAATCAGAGAAGAATTCTCGATATAGAGAACGTAATTACGCATTCTCCAGAGGCAGCCACTTGAGTTCCAGGGATTCAAGTGTCAAAGCCGTCTGGTTTCCGTTTTGAGAAACGGTTACGCTTTGCGGCTCACTGCTGTTGTTGACCAAGCAATAGACACCGGCCTTGCTGAAGTGGTGGCACTCCACGGCGGGGTTGTCGGTGACAAAGTGGGAGAGCTCCGACTCGCGCGAGGCGCTCCAGAACAACACACGCATCAACAGACGTGCATTTTCGTTGTTGTACGGCAGTCCGCCGAGGTATACGGCGCGGCCCTTGCCATAGGTATGGGCGGAAAGCGCAATGCTCGAGCGATCGAGCGCCAGAATGGCGGTTTTTTCGGACAGAGCGTAGACCATCGGCATCCCCTCGCCCCAGTCCATGGTTTCGGACAGGCCTTCGGACAGGAAGTGGTCACTCGTCACCTTCGTGAACATTTTGTTGTTGCTTGCAGTAAAGCCTTGCTCTTTTTGTACGCCCAGTACGTCGGACAGCGCAAAAAAATGGCCCCGTTCGGCGTGTGCCGTGGGTTCACCCGCGCCCACAAAGCCGCCGCCACGGTGGACAAACGCGCGCAAATGCTCCAGAATCTTCGGATCGGTCCAACACTGGCCGCCGCTCCAAGACGTGTCGGCATCCCCAAGATTGAGAACCACACCCACATCTTCGGGTACGCCATTTTCACGCAGTTCATCAAAGCTCAGGAACTGGACGTCAAACGGGCTGCCCGCCAAAACTTCCAACACACCAAGGTAAGAATAGCAGCGCTGATTCCAAAGCGAGTGGGCGACCTGGTGCGTCTGCCAAGAGCGCAAGCTCCCCCAACTGTTGAGCACGGCCACTTTGAACGGCGCATTGTCGGGCCGCGTACCTTTTCCAAAGTCACTGATCTCTTTGAACTGACGGCTGATCATCGTGACATGGTCAACAAAATCGGGGAATTGGAACGCAAGGCTTAAGTAGCCGCCATAGCCCATGCGCTGCATCGGGGAACGCAGCATCGCGCGGCGGCAGCGGATCCAAATCGGGGTGGAGGCCCCCACGGGATCTCCGCCCGGATAGAAGGTGTCCGGGAAAAAGTAGGGGTACATGCGCGCTTCGGTGTCAACGCCGGGGATGTCGGCGATCATGCGGGTCGTGACACCGTCACCGGCCGCGCCAACCACAGCGTCCAGGCCGATTTTCGAGAAATGCTCGCCATACGGCTCGGTGCCCGCCCAGTGGTCGCCAAGGAACATGATGGCCTTTTTGTTGTACTTATGGACGAGTGCTACGCACTGCGCGGCATAGTCACAGACAAACTTCTGATTGAATTCAATCCAGTCCATGTAGCGCTTCGTCGGATTCACAAACGGCGTATTGTAGCAGCCGTTGTCAATGAAGTCTTCGGGTGTCAGGGCATAGCCGTAGATTTCCTCAAACTGGGAGAGCGCCAGCGGGGAGACGCAGCTGTTGTAACCAAACCAGTTGACCTGTTTTTCTTTGCCAAACTGGTTGTAAATGAGGTCAAAGTTGTAAAAGAAAGTTGTAAAGCGCACGATGTCGGTCTTGGGATGGGTTTTCAACCAGTCTTCCAAGATGCGCAGCACATGGGCCTGCACTTCGGGATAGCGTACATCAACCGGGATTTTGTGTTCCTCCGTCCAATCGTTGACGAGGTGGTTGTACATGGATACAGGCTCCCAAAGCTGATAGGCCAGGAAGGTCACACTGTACTCATGGTACGGGGTGCAGCCGGAAAGCAGCACCTTGCCGTTCTCATAACGCCAGTTTGTAAACGGCTCCCCGGTGGTGCGGTCCACGACCTGCCAGTAGCGCGGGAGTTCCACATCCGTGTTCGGAGCGAACTGGTCAGCAAAAAAAGACGCCATGATGTCAATGGCGTGCTCCGAACTGAACGCGGTCTCGCGGGGGGTGCCGAGGTAGATCTGTTGCCGATATTCGGGATGGGCCTTGGCAAACTCGTTGTCCATGCGAACCAGGCACACCGTAGAGTAGACCTCGAGTCCCAGATCCACGAGTTCTTGGGAGAGTTCGGTTCCGTCGCTGTCACGGATCGCGTCGACGCCCCAGACATCCAAGATATTGATGATTTCTTTCTCCATTCCGGCCTCGCCGGGGAGGGTAAAACGTTCTCGCTTCATACATTTTTCTCCTTCTGTGAATGAAATCGGAGAAGGGTTTACTCCTCTTCAGACTGTTGTTTCCGGACCGCAGGCCGGAGCCAAACTTATCAAAGAATTCAGATAGCCATTCTCTGACAACCTGGAGTGGTTACCCTTCTTTTTTTGTATACATACAGATTTTACTGATGACAACCTCTTCGTCGATGGGTTTGGAAAGGTGATCGTTCATACCGGCACTCAGACACTGTTCCACGTCTTCCTTAAAGGCGTTGGCCGTCATGGCAATGATCGGGATGGTATGGGCCTTTGGAATTTCTAGGGAGCGGATCGTGCGCGTGGCTTCTAAGCCATCCATTTCGGGCATTTGCACATCCATGATGATGATATCATAAGCTTCGGGAGAAGCTTTAAACTTATTCACAGCTTCTTTACCGTTAAAGGCCGTGTCAACCCGGACATTTGTCGGTTCCAAAAGCGCTTCGAAAATCTCCACGTTGATTTTCACATCTTCGGCGAGAAGCACAGACACATGCGACAGATCGGGCATCGGGGCCAAGCCGTCGAGCCAGCCGTCGCCGGGGCTGCGAACTTTGCCCAGAATCGTATGGATGTTGTCGAGCACGGGCGAGGGGAAGAGCGGTTTGGAGAGAAAGTGCACAACGCCCATGGCCTTTGCCTCTTCACTGAGCGTATCCCATTCGTGCACGGTGGAGACCAACACAATGGTGTCCCGGTTCACGGCGGGATCCAAAAGAGAGACAAAGGTGAGCGCACCGCTTTCCTCAATTTCGGCGTCCAAGAAAATCACGTCGTAAGGCGTTTGAAGCTCTAGAGCCTTGCGGAGCAGTGCCATCGCCTTTTCGGAGGTATCCACCATGTCGGGTTCCAGTGAAAAGCTGCCGAGTATGGTCTTGAACTGCCGTCGCAGTTCGGCGTGGGTGTCCACCACAAGCACGCGTAGGTCTTTAGGTTCCACACCGTAGAGCGCGACATGGGCTGCGTCGGGCGCACTCTCAAGCTCCACATCAAACTGGAAAGTCGAACCGACGCCGGGCTGCGAAGTCACCGACATTCGGCCGTTCATCTTTTCGACAATATTTTTTGAGATCGCAAGACCAAGTCCCGTGCCGCCAAAGCGCCGCGCAATGCTGCCGTCGGCTTGCTCAAAGGCGGTAAACAAACGTCCTATCTGTTCCGGCGTCATGCCGATACCGCTGTCAGAAACCGAAAAACGCAGCAGGCTGTGTCCCTTGGGGATCACGCGACCCTCCAGCTTTTCTTTGTCGTCGGGGCGGATCTCTTCCACATTGACCGTAATCTTACCGCCATGCGGGGTAAATTTGACGGCGTTGGAGAGTAGATTCGTAAGGACTTGGGACAGACGCAATTCATCGCCGAGGTAGTGGAACAGCATGTTCTGGTCGATGTTGACGCTGAGGGTCTGGTCGTTTTGCTCGGTCTTATCCACAAATATTTTGCTGATTCGAATCAGCATGTTTTCAATGTTCAGCGGCGCGACTTCCAGTTCAAATT